>NZ_JBHWYY010000023.1:0-58252 GCF_042728595.1 Isoptericola sp. NPDC060185
ATGCGGCCCCGAGCGCCGCGATACCGGGAGCAACCGCCTGTTCGGCGTTCCGGGCGCAGAGTTCCGGGCGCAGCGTCCCGAGCCGGTGTGACGCACGCCGCGCCCGCATCGTGGGCACGCTCACGGGCGCCCCGGAGGCGACGGGATAAGGTGGAGACCGTCAGAACGACACCCTTTAACACCGTCCCGTGAGGCGGAGAAGGAGGTCGCCAGTGACTGCTGGCACCGGCATGCCCGGAACACCCGAACCGCGTGACGTCCCCGAGGGGACCGTCGTGCTCGGCGCGAGCGACGTCGCCCGCGCCCTCACCCGGATCGCGCACGAGATCGTCGAGCGCGCCAAGGGTGCCGAGGACGTCGTCCTGCTCGGTATCCCCACCCGCGGCGTGACCCTCGCCGCGCGCCTCGCGCAACGGCTCGCGAGCATCGACCCGGCCTTCGACCCGGAGGGCGACCTCGGCGAGCTCGACGTCACGATGTACCGCGACGACCTGCGTCGCCAGCCCACCCGCGCGGTCGGCGTCACCCGCCTGCCCGCGTCGGGGATCGAGGGCAAGACGGTCGTCCTGGTCGACGACGTGCTCTTCTCCGGCCGCACCATCCGCGCGGCCCTCGACGCCATCGGCGACCTCGGGCGCCCGCAGGCCGTGCGCCTCGCGTGCCTCGTGGACCGCGGGCACCGCGAGCTGCCGATCCGGCCCGACTTCGTCGGCAAGAACCTCCCCACGGCGCAGACGGAGCGCGTGCGCGTGCTTCTCGCCGAGGTGGACGGCACGGACGCCGTGGTGATCAGCGGGCGCGAGCCCGGCGCCGGCGCCCCGTCCGCCGATCCCGCGGCCGAGGGGGGTGCGCGATGAGGCACCTGCTGTCCACCGCGGACCTGGCCAAGGACGAGGCGATCGAGCTGCTCGACACCGCCGCGCAGATGGCGGCCACGCAGTCCCGGGCGATCAAGAAGCTCCCGACGCTGCGGGGCCGCACGGTGGTGAACCTGTTCTTCGAGGACTCCACCCGCACGCGGATCTCGTTCGAGACGGCGGCCAAGCGGCTGTCCGCAGACGTCATCAACTTCTCGGCCAAGGGGTCGAGCGTGTCCAAGGGCGAGTCGCTCAAGGACACCGCGCTCACGCTGCACGCCATGGGGGCGGACGCCGTGGTGGTCCGGCACTGGGCGTCGGGCGCGCCGTACCAGCTGGCGCACGCCGGCTGGCTGGACGCCGCCGTGCTCAACGCCGGCGACGGCACCCACATGCACCCCACGCAGGCGCTGCTGGACGCGTACACGATCCGCCGGCACCTCGGCGGCCACGGCGGCGGCCTGCGCCGCGGCGGGGACGACGGCGTCGATGCGGACCTGGCCGGCGTGCGCGTCGCGATCGTCGGCGACGTGCTGCACTCGCGCGTCGCGCGGGCGAACGTGTGGCTGCTGCGCACCCTCGGCGCCGAGGTGACGCTCGTCGCGCCGCCCACGCTGCTGCCCGTCGGGGTCGAGGCCTGGCCCTGCCGCACGTCCTACGACCTGGACGCGACGCTCGCGGAATGGCAGCCGGACGCCGTGATGATGCTGCGCGTGCAGCGCGAGCGGATGTCCGGCGGCGCGGGTGCGTTCTTCCCGAGCCCGCTGGAATACACCCGCTACTTCGGCCTCGACGCGCGCCGCCTGGCGCTGCTGCCGGCGCACTCCATCGTCATGCACCCCGGGCCGATGAACCGCGGTCTGGAGATCTCCGCCGAGGCGGCGGACTCCGACCGCGCGGTCATCGTGGAGCAGGTCGCCAACGGCGTCGCCGTGCGCATGGCCTCGCTCTACCTGCTGCTGTCCGGCACCTCCTCGTCCGCCCCTGTCTCGAGCACCACCGAAGGGACCGCCCTGTGACCACCACCTACGTGCTGCGCGGGGCCCGGCCCCTCGGCGGCGAGCCCGCCGACGTCGTCCTGTCCGACGGCGTGATCACCCAGGTCGCGGCCCCCGGCGCCGCGGAGGTCCCCGCCGGGGACGACGTCGTGGAGATCGCGGCCGACGGGCACGTCCTGCTGTCCGGCCTGGTCGACCTGCACACGCACCTGCGCGAGCCGGGCCGCGAGGACGCCGAGACCGTCGCGTCGGGCACCCGCGCCGCGGCGGCGGGCGGCTTCACCGCCGTGCACGCCATGGCGAACACGTCGCCGGTCGCGGACACCGCGGGCGTCGTCGAGCAGGTGTGGCGCCTCGGCCAGGAGGCCGGCTGGGTCGACGTGCACCCGGTCGGGGCCGTCACCGTGGGCCTGGGCGGCGAGCGCCTCGCCGAGCTGGGCGCCATGGCCGACTCGGCCGCCCGCGTCCGCGTCTTCTCCGACGACGGCAAGTGCGTGCACGACCCGATCCTCATGCGCCGCGCCCTGGAGTACGTCAAGGCGTTCGACGGCGTCGTCGCCCAGCACGCGCAGGAGCCGCGCCTCACCGAGGGCGCCCAGATGAACGAGGGCGTCGTCTCCGCGGAGATCGGCCTGGCCGGCTGGCCCGCCGTGGCGGAGGAGGCGATCATCGCCCGCGACGTGCTGCTCGCCGAGCACGTCGGCTCGCGCCTGCACGTGTGCCACCTGTCCACCGCCGGGTCCGTCGAGATCGTCCGGTGGGCCAAGGGCCGCGGCATCGACGTGACCGCCGAGGTGACGCCGCACCACCTGATCCTCACCGACGAGCTGGCCCGCACGTACGACCCGACCTACAAGGTGAACCCGCCGCTGCGCACGGCCGAGGACGTCGAGGCGGTGCGCCAGGGCCTGGCCGACGGCACCATCGACATCGTCGCCACCGACCACGCCCCGCACACCCGCGAGGACAAGGACTGCGAGTGGGGCGCCGCGGCGTTCGGCATGACCGGGCTGGAGACGGCCCTGTCGGTCGTGCAGGCCACGATGGTCGACACGGGCCGGCTGGGCTGGGCCGACGTCGCCCGCGTCCTGTCGGCGAACCCCGCGCGCATCGGGCGGATCGACGACGCCCACGGCCGTCCCGTCGCGGTGGGCGAGCCTGCCAACCTCACGCTGGTGGACCCGGCCGCGACCCGCGTCGTCGACGGCGCCGCCCAGGCCTCCGCGAGCGGCAACACCCCGTTCGCCGGGCGCGAGCTGCCCGGGCGGGTGGTGGCGACCTTCCTGCGCGGGCGCGCCACCGTCCTGGACGGCGCACCCGTGGAGCACGCCGCCGCCACGCGGGGAGGGGCGCGATGAACCTCCCCATGCCCGTCGCCGTCGGCATCTGGGTCGTGATCGGCGTCCTGCTGCTGCTGGTGGTCCTCACCGGCCGGCGGCGCCTCGCGGCCCGCACCCGCGACACGGTCCCGGTGCCGCCGGTGGCGCCCGAGGACCTCGGCGCGCTGCGCCTCGGCCCGCTGGACGCCACCTACGTGTCCTCGACGCTCGCGGGCGACTGGCTCGCCCGCGTCGGGGCGCACCACCTCGGCGACCGCTCCACCGCCCACGTCACGGTGCACGACGCCGGCGTCCTGGTCGAGCGCGACGGCGCCCCTGACGTGTTCGCCCCCACGGCGGCGCTGCGCGGCGTCGGCCTCGCGCCCGGCATGGCCGGCAAGTACGTCGGCGCCGACGGCCTGGTCGTCGTGACCTGGGAGGACCCGGAGGCGGGCGGCGTGCCCGCGGTCGCCCTCGACACCGGCCTGCGCACGCGCCACGAACCCGACCGCTCCCGCCTGGTCGACGCCGTGCGCCACCTCATGACCTCCGCCCCCGCACCGAAGGACGAGCAGTGACCTCCAGCTCCCTGACCAACCCCGCGACCAGCACGGCGCCCGCGGCCCACGCGGCCCTGCTCGTCCTCGAGGACGGCACGGTCGCCCGCGGCCGCGCGTACGGCGCCCGCGGTGCCACCTTCGGCGAGATCGTCTTCTCCACCGGCATGACCGGCTACCAGGAGACCCTCACCGACCCGTCCTACCACCGGCAGATCGTCGTGATGACGGCCCCGCACGTCGGGAACACCGGCATCAACGACGAGGACCCGGAGTCCGGCAAGATCTGGGTGGCTGGCTACGTGCTGCGCGACCCCGCCCGTCGCGTCTCGTCCTGGCGTGCGGACCGCTCGCTCGAGGAGGAGCTCGCCGCGCAGGGCGTCGTGGGCATCAGCGAGGTCGACACCCGCAAGCTGACCCGCCACCTGCGCGAGCTCGGCGTGATGCGCGCCGGCATCTTCTCCGGCGACGCCCTCGTGCGCGAGGTCGCGGGCGGCACGCTCGTCGAGCGGTCCGTCCCCGAGCTGGTCGCCGAGGTGCAGGCCTCCCCGCAGATGGCGGGCGCCAACCTCTCCCCGGAGGTCACGACCGCCCACCCGTACGTCGTCGAGCCGTCGGGCGACTTCGCGGGGCAGGAGCCGCTGGCGACCGTCGTCGCCGTCGACCTCGGTATCAAGGCGATGACCCCGGCGCGCCTCGCCCAGCGGGGCGTGCGCGTGCACGTCGTGCCCCAGTCGGCCACCATCGCCGACGTCGAGGCCCTCCTGCCCACCGACGGCTCGCCGTCCGGTGTGTTCTTCTCCAACGGTCCCGGCGACCCGTCGTCGGCCACCCACGAGATCGAGCTGCTGCGCGGCGTCCTGGACCGGGGCATCCCGTTCTTCGGCATCTGCTTCGGCAACCAGCTGCTCGGCCGCGCGCTCGGGTACGGCACCTACAAGCTCGGGTACGGCCACCGCGGCATCAACCAGCCCGTCATGGACCGCACCACCGGCAAGGTCGAGGTCACCGCGCACAACCACGGGTTCGCCGTCGACGCGCCGCTGGACGCCGTGAGCACCGCCCCGCACGACGCCGAGCGCACCGACGGCCCCGCCTACGGGCGCGTGATCGTCTCCCACGTCGGCCTCAACGACCAGGTGGTCGAGGGCCTGACCGCGCTCGACATCCCCGCCTTCTCCGTGCAGTACCACCCCGAGGCCGCCGCAGGTCCGCACGACAGCGCCTACCTGTTCGACCGCTTCGTGGAGCTCATGACCACGCGCCGGCCCGTGACCGTCCCCGCCGAGGCGCTCGCCGCCCTCTCGTCCACTCCCGCCGCCGGCGAGAAGGAGAACTGATGCCCCGCCGTTCCGACCTCTCGTCCGTCCTCGTCATCGGCTCCGGCCCGATCGTCATCGGTCAGGCCTGCGAGTTCGACTACTCCGGCACGCAGGCCTGCCGCGTGCTCAAGGAGGAGGGCCTGCGCGTCGTCCTCGTGAACTCCAACCCGGCCACGATCATGACCGACCCGGAGTTCGCCGACGCCACCTACGTCGAGCCGATCACCACCGACGTCCTCACCTCGATCATCGCCAAGGAGCGCCCCGACGCCCTCCTGCCCACCCTGGGCGGCCAGACGGCGCTCAACGCCGCCATCGCCCTCGACGAGGCCGGCGTCCTGGAGCAGTACGACGTCGAGCTCATCGGCGCGAACATCCCCGCCATCCAGAAGGGCGAGGACCGCCAGCAGTTCAAGGACGTCGTGGCCAAGTGCGGCGGCGAGTCCGCCCGCTCCGTCATCGTGCACACCGTGGAGGAGGCCGTCGCCGCGGCCGGCGACCTGGGCTACCCGATGGTCGTGCGCCCGTCCTTCACCATGGGCGGCCTCGGCTCCGGCTTCGCCTACGACGAGGCGGAGCTGCGCCGCATCGTCGGACAGGGCCTGCACTACTCGCCGACCACCGAGGTGCTCCTGGAGGAGTCCATCCTCGGCTGGAAGGAGTACGAGCTCGAGCTCATGCGCGACAAGGACGACAACGTCGTGGTCGTCTGCTCCATCGAGAACGTCGACCCCGTCGGCGTGCACACCGGCGACTCCGTCACCGTCGCCCCCGCGATGACGCTCACCGACCGCGAGTACCAGAAGCTGCGCGACATCGGCATCGCCGTCATCCGCGAGGTCGGCGTCGACACCGGCGGCTGCAACATCCAGTTCGCCGTCGACCCCGACACCGGGCGCATCATCGTCATCGAGATGAACCCGCGCGTCTCGCGCTCCTCGGCCCTGGCCTCCAAGGCCACCGGCTTCCCGATCGCGAAGATCGCCGCCAAGCTCGCCGTCGGCTACACCCTCGACGAGATCCCGAACGACATCACCCGCGTCACCCCGGCCAGCTTCGAGCCCACGCTCGACTACGTGGTCGTCAAGGTGCCCCGGTTCGCGTTCGAGAAGTTCCCGGCCGCCGACCCGACGCTCACCACCACCATGAAGTCGGTGGGCGAGGCCATGGCGCTGGGCCGAAACTTCACCGAGGCCCTCGGCAAGGCTCTGCGCTCCATCGACAAGGGCGGCGTCTCCTTCCACTGGGACGGCGCCGCGCCGTCGGGCGCGGACCTCGACCAGCTCCTCGCCGAGATCGTGCGGCCCACCGAGCACCGCATGGTCGGCGTGCAGCAGGCGCTGCGCGCCGTCGTCGCCGGGCATACGACCCTCGAGGCCGTGTTCGAGGCCACCAAGATCGACCCCTGGTTCCTCGATCAGATCCTCCTCATGAACGAGGTCGCCGCCGAGGTCGCCACCAGCGTCACCCTCACCGAGGACGTGCTGCGCCGCGCCAAGCGGCACGGCCTGTCCGACGTGCAGGTCGCCCGCCTGCGTGGCATGGGCGCCTCGGGGGAGGCCACCGTCCGCGAGGTGCGGCGCGCCCTCGGCGTCCGCCCCGTCTACAAGACGGTCGACACCTGCGCCGCCGAGTTCGCCGCGACCACGCCCTACCACTACTCGACCTACGACGAGGAGTCCGAGGTGGCGCCCCGCGAGCGCGAGGCCGTCATCATCCTCGGCTCCGGCCCCAACCGCATCGGCCAGGGCATCGAGTTCGACTACTCCTGCGTGCACGCCGCCCTGACCCTGTCGGAGCGGTACGACACCATCATGGTCAACTGCAACCCGGAGACCGTCTCGACGGACTACGACACCTCCGACCGCCTGTACTTCGAGCCCCTCACCTTCGAGGACGTCCTCGAGGTCTACGAGGCCGAGCTCGCCGCCGGCCCCGTCAAGGGCGTCATCGTGCAGCTCGGCGGGCAGACGCCGCTGGCCCTCGCCCAGCGCCTCGCCGACGCCGGCGTGCCGATCCTCGGCACCTCGCCCGAGGCCATCGACGCCGCCGAGGACCGCGGCATCTTCGGCCAGGTCCTGCTCGACGCCGGTCTCCCCGCCCCGGCGTTCGGCACGGCCCGGTCCCTCGGCCAGGCCCGCGAGGTCGCCGAGACCATCGGCTACCCGGTGCTCGTGCGCCCGTCGTACGTGCTCGGCGGCCGCGGCATGGAGATCGTGTACTCCGTCGACCAGCTCGCCGAGTACGTCGAGCGGGCGCTCGCGGCCGCCGCCGCGGACGAGCGCACGGCCGGCGGGCTCCTGCCCGCGCCGCTGCTCATCGACCGCTTCCTCGACGACGCGATGGAGATCGACGTCGACGCCCTGTACGACGGCGAGGAGATGTTCCTCGGCGGCGTCATGGAGCACATCGAGGAGGCCGGCATCCACTCGGGCGACTCGGCCTGCGTGCTGCCGCCCGTGTCCCTCTCGACGGCCGAGATCGAGCGCATCCGCCGCTCCACCGAGGCGATCGCCCGCGGCGTGGGGGTGCGCGGCCTGCTCAACGTGCAGTACGCGCTGGTCTCGGACGTCCTGTACGTGCTCGAGGCCAACCCGCGCGCGTCGCGCACCGTGCCGTTCGTCTCCAAGGCCACCGGCACCTCGATGGCCAAGGCCGCGGCCCGCGTCATGGTCGGCGAGTCGATCGCCGAGCTGCGCGCGGCGGGCGTGCTGCCCGCCGAGGGCGACGGCGGCACGCTTGACCTCGGGGCGCCGCTCGCGGTCAAGGAGGCCGTGCTTCCGTTCAAGCGGTTCCGCACCGCGGAGGGCCAGGTCGTCGACACGGTGCTCGGCCCGGAGATGCGCTCCACGGGCGAGGTCATGGGCTTCGACAAGGACTTCCCGCACGCGTTCGCGAAGTCGCAGGCCGCCGCGTTCGGCGGGCTGCCCACGGCGGGCCGGGTGTTCGTCTCGGTCGCCGACCGCGACAAGCGTTCGATCGTGTTCCCGGTGAAGCGGCTGGAGGAGCTGGGCTTCGAGGTGCTCGCGACCTCGGGCACCGCCCAGGTGCTGCGCCGCAACGGCATCGGGAGCACCGTCGTGCGGAAGTTCTCCGAGGGTCGCGGCGCCGACGGCGAGCCGACCATCGTCGACCTCATCACCGACGGTAGCGTCGACCTCGTGGTCAACTCCCCGTCCGGCCAGGGCGCGCGCGCCGACGGCTACGAGATCCGCGCCGCCACGACGGCCGCGGACAAGCCGATGATCACCACGGTGGACCAGCTCGCGGCGGCGGTGCAGGGCATCGAGGCGGTCCGCGGCGGCCCGTTCGACGTGGCCAGCCTCCAGGAGCACACGGCCGCCACGGCGGCCCGGCTCGCGGGGGAAGACGTCGTGGCCGGGGTGTCGGCGTGAGCGCCGCGACCGTGCCGTTCGGCGCACGGCTCGCCGCGGCGATGGACGCCCACGGGCCCTTGTGCGTCGGCATCGACCCGCACGCGTCGCTGCTGGCGGCGTGGGGGCTGGGCGACGACGCCGCCGGGGTCCGCGAGTTCGGGCTCCGCGTGGTCGACGCGCTCGGCGGACGAGTCGCGGCGTTCAAGCCGCAGGCCGCGTTCTTCGAGCGGCACGGCTCGGCCGGCGTCGCCGCCCTGGAGGACGTGATCGCCGCGTCCCGCGCCGTCGGCACGCTGACCGTCGTCGACGCCAAGCGCGGCGACATCGGCTCGACCATGGGCGCGTACGCCGACGCGTTCCTCGCGGACGGCTCGCCGCTCGCGGGGGACGCCGTGACCGTGTCGCCGTACCTGGGGTTCGGCTCGCTGGCCCCGGCCGCCGAGCTCGCGGCCCGCACCGGCCGCGGCATCTTCGTGCTGTGCCTCACCTCGAACAAGGAGGGCCATGAGGTGCAGCACGCGGTCGGCCCCGACGGCGTGAGCGTCGCGGCCTCCGTCGCCGCCCAGGCCGCCGTGCTCAACGCCGGCGCCGTCGCCGAGGGGCTGCCGATGGGCTCGGTCGGGCTCGTCGTCGGTGCCACCGTCGGCGACGCGGCCCGCGAGACCGGCACGGACCTGGTGGCCGTGAACGGCCCGTTGCTCGCCCCTGGCGTGGGCGCGCAGGGCGCGGGGGAGCGCGAGCTCGCCCAGGTCTTCGGCCCGGCACGGCGGCGCGTGCTGGCGTCGTCCTCCCGCGGCGTCCTCGCCGCAGGCCCCGACGCCGACGGGCTGCGCGCCGCGGCCGCCACGGCGACCGCCGACGCACGCGCCGCGCTGCGGGGTTGACGGGCCCGCCCGGAAGCAGGGACCAGCACCGCCGAGGGCCGCACCCCGCGAGGGTGCGGCCCTCGGCCGTCGTCGCGCGTCCTCCGGAGGCCGGGGCGGGGTGCTCAGGACGGCGGAGCGAGCTGCCAGACCGACACGTGCCGCTCGCTCTCGGCGGTGAAGGGCGTGCCGTCCCAGTCCTCCCAGCGGTCCACGAGCCGCATCCCCGCGATCCGGGCCATGAGGTCCAGCTCGGCGGGCCACACGTACCGGAACGGCAGCCACCGGAAGCGTCCGGAGCCGTCCGCCCCGACCGTCACGTGGTTCGAGGTGAACCGCTGGGTCACCACGTCGATCCGGTCGAAGCCCACGTACCCGCCACCGGCGTCGTCGGGGGCGACGGCGAACGGCACGGTGTCCTGCCCGGGCGGCATGCGCCGCAGGGGCGGCACCCCCACCTCGACGACGAAGTGGCCGCCGGGGCGCAGGTGGGCCGCCGCGGTGCGGAAGCAGTCCACCTGGCCCTCCTGCGTGGTGACGTTCCCGATCGTGTTGAACACGAGGTACGCGACGGCGAACTCCCCGGGCACGCGGGCGCTCGTCATGTCGCCGATCGTCACCTCGACACGGTCGCCGCCGGGCTTGTCCGCGATCCGCGCGGCCATCGCGCGGGACAGCTCGATGCCGCGGGTGGGCACGCCCCGCAGCGCGAGCGGCGCGGCCACCCGGCCGGTGCCGACGGCGAGCTCGAGCGCCGCGCCGTCGCCGGCGAGCCCGGCCAGCACGTCCACGGTGCGCGCGACCACGTCGGGGTCGAACTCGGGGTCGGACGAGGTGTCGTAGCGGGCGGCCACGCTCTCCGGGAACCAGCCGTCGGCCGCGCTGTCGGGACCGTCGTCGGCACCGGTCTCGGGGGAGCCGTGGACGACGTCGTCGGGGGCGGTCCCGGGGGCCCGGGCGGAGGGCGGCGGATCGATGGCCATGCCGGCGACGCTAGGGCGGCGGTCGGGGCGCTGACGAGGGGATTTCCCCCCGCACGCGCCACCTGCGGAGATATCCTGACCCGTATGCCGCTTTCCTCCCGGTCGGCGGGTGGGGCGAACTGCCCTACGGATTGCCGCCTCCGCAGGTCGTGGCTACTTTCGAGTGAGCAGTTCCCTCATCAGCGGCTCGAGAAGAGTAGGTGACTTGCGTGGCTCTCCCCCCTCTCACCCCGGAACAGCGTGCGGCGGCCCTTGAGAAGGCGGCCGAGGCTCGGCGCGTGCGCGCCGAGATCAAGAACCGGTTGAAGTACTCCCAGGGCTCCCTCAAGGACGTGATCGAGCAGGGGCAGAAGGACGACGTCGTGGGCAAGCTCAAGGTCGTCTCGCTGCTCGAGTCGCTCCCCGGGGTCGGTAAGGTGAAGGCCCGGGCGATCATGGAGGAGATCGGGATCGCCGAGACCCGCCGGGTCCGCGGCCTCGGGCCGCACCAGGCTTCGGCGCTCATCGAGAGGTTTGGCTGACATTTCCGCACCACCCGCCGGCAGTCCGGCACCGCAGCAGGCCCCTGTCCCGGCGGACGCGGGCGCGAGGCCGGCCCGTCTGACCGTGCTCGCCGGGCCCACGGCCGTGGGCAAGGGCACAGTCTCCGCCGACATCCGCGCGCGCTACCCGCAGGTGTGGCTGTCGGTCTCGGCGACGACGCGGCCCCCGCGCCCCGGCGAGGTGCACGGGGTGCACTACCTGTTCGTCTCGCCCGAGGAGTTCGACCGGATGGTCGCCGAGGGCCAGATGCTCGAGTGGGCGGTCGTGCACGGGCGCAACCGGTACGGCACGCCGCGGGGGCCGGTCGAGGAGCACCTCGCCGCCGGGGTGCCCACGCTGCTGGAGATCGACCTGCAGGGTGCACGGCAGGTGCGGGACTCCATGCCGGACGCGCACTTCGTGTTCCTGTCCCCGCCGAGCTTCGATGAGCTGGTGCGGCGCCTCGTCGGGCGCGGGACCGAGGACGCCGAGGAGCGGGAGCGGCGCCTGAGCACCGCGCGCACGGAGCTCGCCGCCGAGGCGGAGTTCGACGTGACGATCGTCAACGACGACGTCACGCACGCCACCGACGAGCTCGCGCGCGTGATGGGTGTGACGTCCGCGACGCCACAGGTCACGCTGTAGGCCCTGCTGCGGTCCACCGCGCGTGCGCGGGTAGGATGGACCGCTGAACCCCGACCTTTCCTGAGACTGTCTGGAGTGTGACCCATGGCCGGAACCGTGGCCCAGCCCATCGGCATCACCGACCCGCCCATCGACGAGCTGCTCGAGCGCACCGACTCGAAGTACGGCCTCGTGCTGTACGCGTCGCAGCGCGCCCGCCAGATCAACGCCTACTACTCGCAGCTCAACGAGGGCCTGTTGGAGAACGTGGGCCCGCTGGTCGAGACCCGCAACCAGGAGAAGCCGCTCTCCATCGCGATGCGCGAGATCAACGAGGGCCTGCTCGTCTCGACGCCGGTCGAGGAGAAGCCCGAGGACGCCGCGGACCAGGTCGCCGAGCCCGGCGACGAGATCACCTTCTGACGCGTCGCCGTCGGGCGGTCGGGACGGGTAGCTGGCGATGAGGATCCTGCTGGGCGTCAGCGGCGGCATCGCCGCGTACAAAGCGGTGCTGCTGCTGCGCCTGCTGCGCGAGGAGGGCCACGCGGTGCGGGTGATCCCGACCGCGTCGGCCCTCCGTTTCGTGGGCGCCCCCACGTTCGAGGCGCTGTCGGGTGAGCCCGTCACCGACGAGGTGTTCGAGGACGTCGCCCACGTGCCGCACGTGGCGCTCGGCCAGGGCGCCGACCTCGTCGTCGTGGCACCCGCGACCGCCGACCTGCTGGCCCGCGCCGCGACCGGCCGGGCGGACGACCTCCTCACCTCGACCCTCCTCACGGCCCGCTGCCCGGTGGTGATGGCGCCCGCCATGCACACCGAGATGTGGGAGCACCCCGCCACCCGCGCGAACGTCGCGACGCTGCGCGAACGGGGCGTCACGGTGATCGACCCCGCCAGCGGCCGGCTCACGGGCGCCGACACCGGCCCGGGTCGCCTGCCCGAGCCGGAGGAGATCGCCCGCGTCGCCCTGGCTACGGTGCAAGGCGCCTCCGGCACGGCGGCGGTGCAGGACCTCGCGGGGCGCGCGGTCGTCGTCTCCGCCGGCGGCACCCGCGAGGCCATCGACCCCGTGCGCTTCATCGGCAACCGCTCCAGCGGACGGCAGGGCGCGGCGCTGGCCGAGGCCGCCCGCGCCCGCGGCGCCGACGTCACGCTGGTGGCCGCCAACCTCGACGACGCGGTGTGTGCCCCCGCGCGGGCAGCGGGCGTCGCCGTCGTCCCCGTGGAGTCCACCGCCGAGCTGCGCGACGCCGTGCGGACGGCCGCCGCGGACGCGGACGTCATCGTGATGGCGGCCGCCGTCGCCGACTTCCGCCCCGCCGAGGTGCCCGACGCCAAGATCAAGAAGGTGCCCGGCTCCGGCCCGGCGCCGATCGCCCTCGTGGAGAACCCGGACGTGCTCGCGGAGCTCGCGCGCGACCGGCTGCGCGCCGGGCAGCTCGTGGTCGGCTTCGCGGCCGAGACGGGGGACGCCGACGGGTCCGTCCTCGAGCACGGGCGGCGCAAGGCCCTGCGCAAGAGGGCCGACCTGCTCGCCGTGAACGCCGTGGGCGGCGGCCGCGGGTTCGGCGCCGCGACGAACGCCGTGACCGTCCTCGACGGGCGTGGCGAGGTCGTCGCGGAGACGGCAGGCTCCAAGCGCGAGGTGGCCGACGCGATCTGGGACGCCGTGACGAAGGCCCTGCCCACGATCTGAGATGTTCCCGGCATGTGAGATTTTCTCCTGCTCGGGGACGTGGCCGGGCGGGCTCGTGCCCGTAGGCTGTGCCGCATGACCGATGCGCTGCGCCTCTTCACGTCCGAGTCCGTGACCGAGGGCCACCCGGACAAGGTGTGCGACCAGATCTCCGACGCCATCCTGGACGCGCTGCTCGCGCAGGACCCGCACTCCCGCGTCGCCGTGGAGACGATGGTGACCACCGGCCTCGTGCACGTCGCCGGCGAGGTCACCACCGACGCGTACGTCGAGATCCCGCAGATCGTGCGCGAGGTCGTGCGCCGCATCGGCTACACGTCGTCGGCGATCGGCTTCGACGGCGACTCGTGCGGCGTGTCCGTGTCCATCGGGCAGCAGTCCCCGGACATCGCCCAGGGCGTCGACAAGAGCCTCGAGGACCGCGACGACGCGTCCGGCCCCGGCCTGGACCGCGACCCCCTCGACGCGCAGGGTGCCGGCGACCAGGGGCTGATGTTCGGGTACGCCACCGACGAGACGCCGTCCCTCATGCCGCTGCCCATCTGGACGTCGCACCGCCTCGCCGAGCGGCTCGCGGCCGTGCGCCGCTCCGGCGAGCTGCCCGGGCTGCGCCCCGACGGCAAGACGCAGGTGACGATCGGCTACGACGGCGACCGCCCCGTGCGCGTCGACACCGTGGTCCTGTCCACGCAGCACGACGCCGACATCGTGCAGGAGAAGCTGCAGCGCGAGGTCGCCGACCAGGTCATCGGCCCCGTGCTCGCGCAGGTGGCCGCCGAGACCGGCATCGAGACCGCGGGTGCGCGGCTCATCGTCAACCCGACCGGCAAGTTCGTCGTCGGCGGCCCCCAGGGCGACGCCGGCCTCACCGGCCGCAAGATCATCGTCGACACCTACGGCGGCATGGCCCGGCACGGCGGCGGCGCGTTCTCCGGCAAGGACCCGTCGAAGGTGGACCGCTCCGCGGCGTACGCGATGCGCTGGGTCGCCAAGAACGTCGTGGCCGCCGGCCTCGCGCGCCGGTGCGAGGTGCAGGTCGCGTACGCGATCGGCAAGGCGCACCCCGTGGGCCTGTACGTCGAGACGTTCGGCACCGAGACCGTCCCCACCGAGCGGATCAGCGCCGCCATCGGCGAGGTGTTCGACCTGCGCCCCGCAGCGATCATCCGCGACCTGGACCTGCTGCGCCCCGTGTACGCGGCGACGGCCGCCTACGGCCACTTCGGGCGCGACCTGCCGGGGTTCACGTGGGAGCGCACGGACCGCGTCGACGCCTTGCGCGCCGCCGTCTGAGCCCTACGCCGCGCGCATGCCCCGTGTATCGGTGGTGCGCACGCGTGGGGGCGAGTCTTCTTCGCGCGGACGCGTTCACGGGCGCCAGGGCACCCTCCACTTCGGGAGGGATACGTCCGCGCGAAGAAGACTCGCCCCCACGCTCGTCGTCAGGTGCGGTTCGCGTCCACGACGTCGGGCGTTCGTTCGGTGCCTGCTGTGCCGTGGGCGGGGCGTGATGGGATGGCCTCGTGACTGAGATCTCCGAGCCCGAGCAGCCCGCGCTGCTCGGGCTCGACGACGTCCCGGCCCCGCGCACGACGGGCAGGGCGGGCAAGGGCGGCACGGGTGCGAAGCGCCGGAAGGCGGCACTGGGTGCCACGCCCGTGGCCGACGAGCTGCCGGTGGCCCGGGTCGTGCTCGACCTGCAGCCCGCGCACCTGGACCGGCCCTACGACTACCTCGTGCCCGCCACGATGGCCGACGACGCCCGGCCCGGCGTGCGCGTGCGTGCCCGGTTCGGGCCGCAGGAGGTGGCCGGGTACGTCGTGGAGCGTCGGGAGACGTCGGACCACGACGGGCGGCTCGTGCCCCTCAAGCGGCTGGTGTCCGCCGATCCCGTCCTGTCGGAGCCGGTGCTGCGCCTCGCGCGGGCGGTGGCCGACCGGTACGCCGGGACCCTCGCCGACGTCCTGCGCCTGGCGGTGCCGCCGCGGCACGCGCGCGTCGAGAAGGAGGTCCTCGCCTCCCTGACGCAGGGTGCCCCGCAGGACGCGTCTGAGGCCCCCCAGGACGCCGCGGAGGACGAGTCGGCGGGCCTCGTGACTCCTCGGGCGGTACGGGCCCTGACAGCGGGCTCCACGGCCGCGTGGGAGTCCTACCTGGGCGGGGAGGCGTTCTGCCGCCACCTGCTGGCCGGGCAGGCGCCGCGCGCGGTGTGGACGCCGCTGCCGGGACTCGCGCCGCCGACGGGCGACGGGCCCGCGCACGTGCCGCACTGGGCGGCCGCCGTCGCGCAGGCCGCGCGCTCGACCCTCGCGGGGGGACGGCGCGTCCTGGTCGTCGTGCCCGACGCCCGCGACGTGGAGCGGACGGTCACCGCGCTCACCGAGGCGGGCGTCGACGACGTGGTCCGCCTCCTCGCCGACGACGGTCCCGCCCCCCGCTACCGCGCCTTCCTGCGCGCCCGGCACGGCCTCGCCGACGTCGTCGTCGGCACCCGCGCCGCCATGTTCGCGCCCGTGCCCGACCTGGGGCTCGTCGTGCTGTGGGGCGACGGGGAGGACACCCTCGCCGAGCCGCACGCCCCCTACCCGCACGCCCGCGACGTGCTCGCCCTGCGCAGCGAGCTCGAGGGCGCCGCGTACCTGCTCGCGTCGCCCGGGCGCACCGTCCAGGCCCAGGCGCTCCTGGCCGCCGGGTGGGCGCGGGAGATCGCCGCACCGCGCGACGTCGTGCGCGCCCGTGCCCCGCGCGTGCGCGCCCTGACGTCCGTGGAGCTCGCGTCGGAGGGACCGGGTGCGGCCGCGCGCCTCCCCACGGCGGCGTGGCGGGCCGCGCGCGACGGACTGACCCGGGGTCCCGTCCTCGTCCAAGTGCCCCGCACCGGGTACCTGCCCGTCGTGGCCTGCGCCCGCTGCCGCACCGCCGCCCGCTGCGGCGCGTGCCACGGGCCGCTCGGCATGCCCCGCCACGGGTCGGCGCCCCAGTGCTCCTGGTGCGGGCGGCTCGCCGGCGGCTGGCGCTGCGACGAGTGCGGCGACACCCGGGTGCGCGCCGTGCGCGTCGGGTCGGACCGAACGGCCGAGGAGCTCGGCCGCGCCTTCCCGGGCACCACGGTGCGGGTGTCCGCCTCCAACGCCCCCGGGGGCGTCCTCGACCGCGTGGGCGCCCAGCCGGCCCTCGTCGTCGCGACCCCCGGGGCGGAGCCGGTCGCCGACGGCGGGTACGCCGCCGCCCTCCTGCTCGACGCCGCCGTGTCGACCGCCGGGACCGGGCTCGCGACCGCCACCGAGGCCCTGCACCGCTGGCTCGCCGCCGGAGCCCTCGTGCACCCCTCGCGCGCCGGGGGGCAGGTGCTCCTCGTGGGGGACGCCGCACCCGCCCCGACGAACGCCCTCGTGCGGTACGACCCCGGCGGCCTCGCCGACCGCGAGCTCGCCGAGCGCCGCGAGCTCGCGCTCCCGCCGTCGGTCCGCGTCGCCGCCGTCACCGGGGACCGGGGCGCCGTGGACGCCCTCGTGGGCCGGGTGGCGCTCGCGGGCCCCGAGACCGTCCTCGGGCCCGTCGAGCTGCCCGACGGCGCCGACCCGCGCCGCAGCGGCACCCTCGAGCCCCAGGTGCGCACCGTGCTGCGCGTCCCCCTCGCCCAAGGTGCCGAGCTCGCCGCCCAGCTGCGCGCCTCGCTCGCGGTGCGCTCCGCCCGGCGCGAGGGGGGCAGCGTCCGCGTGCAGATCGACCCCAAGGAGATGCTCTAGATGACGCAGGACGTCCCGACCGGCAGGCCGGGCCCGGAGACAGCGCGACCCGAGGATGGCCGCCCCGGGGTCGACGGTCCCGAGATCGACACCGTGGTGCTCGACTTCGGCAACGTCCTGGTCGGCTGGGACCCCTACGGCGCGTTCCCCGGCCGCTCCCGCGCCGAGGTGGACGCCTGGATGGCCGAGATCGACTTCCCCGCCTTCAACCTCGCCCAGGACGCCGGGCGCAGCTGGGCCGACGCCCGCGCCACCCTCGCCGACCGCCCCCACCTGCAGCCCCTGCTCGACGAGTACGTCGAGCGTTTCGCCGGCACCCTCACCGGCCCCGTCCCCGGCTCCGCCGAGCTCGTCGACGAGCTGCACGACGCTGGCCTGCGCCTCCTGGGCCTGACCAACTGGTCCGCCGAGCTGTTCCGCCACGCCGCCCCCGCCGCGCCCGCCACCACCCGCATGGAGCAGGTCGTCGTCTCCGGACGCGTGGGACTCGCCAAGCCCGACCCCGCGATCTTCCGCCACCTCGCCACCACCCACGACGTCGACCCCGCGCGGGCCGTGTTCGTCGACGACAGCCCCGCCAACGTCGCCGCCGCCCAGGGGGTCGGCTTCCACGTTGTCCGGTTCACCACCACCCCCGCCCTGCGCGCCGCGCTGCGCGACCTCGGGCTCCCCGTGCAGCCGTAGGGGACGTGGGAAGCCACCTCAGGTGGCAGAGGCCTCCGGCCCGCGCAGCCCCACGCAGTCCATCCGCCAGAACACGTCCGGGTACACCAGCGCCCCCGCCATCCACGGCTCGTGGCGCTCGCGGACCAGCACCTGGAACGCGGCGGGCGGGATGCGGTCCGACGGCGGGCGGAACCCGCGCGTCCCGCCCGGCACGAACCCGAACCGCGGGTAGAACCCCGGGTGCCCCTCCAGGAACACCAGCGGCTCCGCCCGGCCCGCCGTGCCCTCCAGCGCGTGCCGCACCAGCGCCGACCCGACGCCCGCCCCCTGCGCGGCCGGGACCACCGCCAGCGGGCTGAGCACCAGCACGTCCACCAGACGCCGAGGAGCGTCGAGCCACGCCCCCGTCAGCAGCACGTGCCCCACCACCTCGCCGTCCCGCTCCGCCACGAACGACAGGTCACGCCAGGCGTGCGACTCCCGCAGCGCCAGCACCAGGCGCGCGACCAGCGCACCCTCGTCACCGAACGCCGCCCGCACCACCGCCTCCACCGTAGTGATGTCCCCGGGACGCTCCCGCCGCAGGAGGAGACCTTCCCGGGGAGGGGGCGAGACCCCACCACCTTGCCCGCCGGAGGAACCTCGCCCGCGCCCGTCGACCGTCATGCGCCGCAGGCTAAGCGCCCCGGCGCTCGCGGACGCAGCGCAAATCCGCACGACTACGATCGGGTGGTGCGCCTGCTCTTCGCCGGAACCCCCGAACCCGCCGTCCCGTCCCTGCGTGCCCTCCTGGGGTCCCGCCACGAGGTCGTCGCCGTCCTGACCCGCGCCGACGCGCCCGCCGGCCGCGGCCGCCGCCTCGTGCCCAGCCCGGTCCGCCTGGCGGCCGAGGAGGCCGGCGTCCCCGTCCTCACCGAACGCCCCCGGGGCGAGGAGTTCCTCGCGACGCTGCGCGAGCTCGAGATCGACGCCGCCCCCGTGGTCGCCTACGGGCACCTGCTGCGCCCCGACGTGCTCGCCGTGCCCCGCCTCGGCTGGGTGAACCTGCACTTCTCCGTGCTGCCCGCCTGGCGCGGCGCGGCCCCCGTGCAGCACGCCGTGCTCGCCGGCGACGAGGTCACCGGCGCCACCACCTTCCTCCTCGACGAGGGGATGGACACCGGGCCCGTGCTCGGCACCGCGACCGAGACCATCCGCCCCCGCGACACCTCCGGCGACCTCCTCGGCCGACTCGCCGTCAGCGGCGCCGACCTCCTCGTCGCCACCCTTGACGCCCTGGAGGACGGGACCCTCGCCCCGCAGCCCCAGCCCGCCGACGGCGCCTCCCTCGCCCCCAAGGTGACGACCGACGACGCCCGCGTCCGCTGGGACGACCCCGCCCTCGCCGTCGACCGCCGCGTGCGCGCCGTCACGCCCGCCCCCGGGGCCTGGACCACCCTGCCGTCCACCCCCGGCCCGGACGCCGCCCCCGGCGCCCGCCTCGGCCTCGGCCCCGTGTCCCCGCGGCCCGAGGTCACCGACCTCGCCCCCGGCCAGGTGCGGGTGGGCAAGAAGGAGGTCCTCGTGGGCACCGCCACGCACGCCGTCGCCCTCGGGCACGTGCAGCCCGTGGGCAAGAAGCCCATGCCCGCCGCCGACTGGGCGCGCGGCGCCCGGGGGCTCTTCACCGGCGACGCCGACGTGCGCCTTGGGCAGGACGCCCGATGAGCGCCGAGCGGGGCTCCGCCGGCCGGGGCGCCAGGGGACCCGGCGGGAGCGGAGATCGCCGCGAGTCCTCCCGAGACTCCTTCCGGGACAGCAAGGGACGCCAGCGGGGCGCCGCGCGCTCCCGCGGCGAGACGCACCGCTCCGCCCAGGCCCCGGGGGAGCGCCGTCGCCGCACCGACCCCGCCCGCACCGCCGCCTACGACGTCCTGCGGCAGGTGGACGGCTCCGACGCGTACGCCAACCTCGTCCTCCCGCCCCTGCTGCGCGAGCGGCGCATCTCCGGGCGCGACGCCGCCTTCGCCACCGAGCTCGCCTACGGCACCCTGCGCCTGCGTGGACGCTACGACGCGATCCTCGCCCACTGCGTCTCGCGCCCCCTCGACCAGCTCGACCCCGAGGTGCTCGACGTCCTGCGGCTCGGAGCCCACCAGCTCCTCGGCATGCGCGTGCCCTCCCACGCCGCCGTCTCCGAGACCGTCGCCCTCACCCGCGACCGGGTGGGCGCCGGGCCCGCGCAGATGGTCAACGCCGTCCTGCGCGCCGTCGGACGCACCCCGCTCGACGACTGGCTCACCACACTGACCGACGAGGCCACCGACGTCGTCACCGGGCTCGCCACCACCGGCTCCCACCCCGTCTGGATCACGCGCGCCCTGCGGGAGGCGCTCGCGGGTCACGGGCGCAACCCGGACGAGCTCGGCGCGCTGCTCGACGCCGACAACGCCGCCCCCCGGGTCACCCTGGTCGCGCGGCCGGGGCTCACGGAGCCCGACGAGCTGCGCGCGCAGGCCGAGGACGCCGACGTGCGGCTCGAGGCGGGCCGCTGGGCGCCGACCGCCCTGGTGCTCGCGGGCGGCAGCGACCCGGCCGGGCTGGCCGCCGTCGCCGACGCCCGCGCGGGCGTGCAGGACGAGGGCTCCCAGCTCGTCACCCTCGCCCTCGCCGGCGCGCCGCTGGACGGGCCCGACGGTCGCTGGCTCGACCTCTGCGCGGGCCCGGGCGGCAAGGCCGCCCTCCTGGCCGCGCTGGCGGGGGAGCGGGGCGCCACCCTCGTGGCGAACGAGCTGCAGCCGCACCGCGCCCGGCTGGTGGAGCGCGCCCTGCGGGCGGTGCCGGGCGGCGTCGTCGAGCGCGTGCGCACGGGCGACGGCCGCGAGGTCGGGCACGAGGAGCCGAGCGCCTACGACCGCGTGCTGGTCGACGCGCCCTGCACCGGGCTCGGTGCGCTGCGGCGGCGCCCGGAGTCGCGGTGGCGGCGCACGCCCGCGGACCTGGGCACCCTGAGCGCGCTCCAGCGCGAGCTGCTCACCTCAGCCCTGGACGCGGTGCGGCCGGGCGGCGTCGTGGCGTACGTGACGTGCTCGCCGCACCTGGCGGAGACCCGCCTCGTGGTGGACGACGTGCTGCGCCGCCGCGACGACGCCGAGCGCCTCGACGCCCGGGCCGCGGTGCGCGGGGCGCTCGTGCCGGGCGCCGACATCGACCTCGGCGCGCAGGATGGCGGCGCAGGCGGGCTGGACGTGCAGCTGTGGCCGCACGTGCACGGCACGGACGCGATGCACCTCACGCTGCTGCGCCGCCGCGGGTAGCGACGTCGCCGGGCGGCGAGGCCGTCAGCCCAGCGACCGCTGCAGCAACATCGTGCTGACGCTGCGCCCGTGCTTGACGCCGACGTCACGCAGCACGCCCGCGACCTCGAACCCCAGCCGGCGGTGCAGGGGCAGCGAGCCTGCCGCGGCGGGGTCGTCGGCCACGACGGCGACGACCTGCCGCACCCCGGCGAGCGAGCAGGCGTCGAGCAGCGCCGAGAGGAGCCGGGTGCCGACGCCGCGGCCCTGGGCCGCGGGGGCCAGGTAGATCGTGTCCTCCACGGTGTACCGGTACGCGGCCTTGGGGCGCCAGGGGGAGACGTACGCGTACCCCACGACCTCGCCGTCGAGCTCGGCGACGAGGAAGGGCAGCCCGCGGGCGGCGAGGTCGGCGAGCCGCTGCCGCCAGACGGCGAGGTCCGGGGGCTGCTCGTCGAACGTGACGGCCGTGCCGCTCACGTACGGCTCGAGGATCGCCGCGACGGCCTGGAGGTCGTCGGTCTCGGCGGCGCGGACGACCGGCGGGGCGGACGGGGAGACGTCCGGGGAGGGCGGCCCTGCGGGGGAGGGGAGCGGTGGCACGGAGCGAGCGTAGTGGGTGCCGCGCCTAGGCTGGGCGCATGCCTGCGCTGATCAACCCGAGCATCCTGTCGGCCGACTTCGCGAACCTCGAGCGCGACCTGGGGGCCATCGCCACCGCCGACTACGCCCACGTGGACGTCATGGACAACCACTTCGTGCCGAACCTCACGCTGGGCCTGCCGATCTTCGAGCGGCTCGCGCAGGTCTCCCCGGTGCCGCTCGACGCGCACCTGATGATCGCGGACCCGGACCGGTGGGCGCCGGCGTACGCGGAGGCGGGGGCGGCGTCGGTGACCTTCCACGCGGAGGCCGCCACGGCCCCCGTGCGCCTCGCGCGCGAGCTGCGGCGCCTCGGGGCGCGGGCCGGAGTCGCGCTGCGCCCCGCGACGCCCGTGGAGCCCTTCCTGGACCTGCTCGGCGAGGTCGACATGATCCTCGTGATGACCGTGGAGCCCGGCTTCGGCGGCCAGTCGTTCATCGACGGCACGCTCCCCAAGATCCGCCGGGCGCGCCAGGCGGTGGGGGAGTCGGGGCTGGACGTCTGGATCCAGGTGGACGGGGGAGTGTCTCGCGACACGATCGAGCGAGCCGCCGACGCGGGGGCCAACGTCTTCGTCGCGGGGTCGGCGGTCTACGGCGCCGAGGACGTGCCCGGCGAGATCGCGGCCCTGCGGGAGCTGGCCTCCCGGCACTCCCACTGAGCAGCACGACGCATGGTCGGACAGCCCCGACCCCGTCGCCTCCAGGTAAAAATAGTGTGCCAAGCGCCCTGAACAACAAGGACGGACCGTCCCGAGGGACGAAACCCCGCCGGGAGGGCCGGGTCCCGGCGTCTAGGCTGGGCGGGTGAAGACGTTCGACTCCCTGTTCGCCGAGCTGACCGAGAAGGCCACCACCCGCCCCGCCGGGTCGGGGACCGTGGCCGAGCTGGACGCCGGCGTGCATGCGATCGGGAAGAAGATCGTGGAGGAGGCCGCCGAGGTCTGGATGGCCGCCGAGCACGAGACCGACGAGGCCGCTGCCGAGGAGATCTCCCAGCTGCTCTACCACCTGCAGGTGCTGATGCTGGCCAAGGGGCTGACGCTCGAGGACGTGTACACGCATCTGTGAGCGCCCGGACCGGGGCCGCACCGTCACGGTGCGGCCCCGTCGTCCGTCGCGCGCGCCCAGACGCCCGACACTCCACGACCCGATCAGAACGAGGTATCCGCTGTGCTCCGTATCGCCGTCCCCAACAAGGGGTCCCTGTCCGTCCCGGCCTCCGACATGCTGCGCGAGGCGGGCTACCGCCAGCGTCGCGACACCCGTGAGCTCGTCCTCGCCGACCCCGACAACGGGGCGGAGTTCTTCTTCCTGCGCCCGCGCGACGTCGCGGTGTACGTGGGCTCCGGCACCGTCGACGTCGGCATCACCGGGCGCGACCTGCTGCTGGACTCGGGTGCCGACGCCGTCGAGCACCTGCCGCTCGGCTTCGCGGCGTCGACGTTCCGGTTCGCCGCTCCCGCCGGCACCGTGACCGACGTCGCGCAGGTGGCCGGGCGCCGGGTCGCGTCGTCGTACGACACGCTGGTCCGCGCGTACCTGCAGGAGCGGGGGATCGAGCCCGCGGCGGTCGTGCACCTCGACGGCGCGGTGGAGAGCTCCGTGCGCCTGGGCGTGGCGGACGTCATCGCCGACGTCGTGGAGACGGGCACGACGCTGCGCGCCGCCGGCCTGGAGGTCTTCGGCGAGCCGATCCTGCGCTCCGAGGCGCTGCTGATCCGCCGCTCCGGCGCGGAGGAGCCGGCCGGGCTGGACGTCCTCACGCGCCGCCTGCAGGGCGTGATCACGGCGCACGAGTACGTGCTCATGGACTACGACGTGCCGATCGAGCTCGTCGACGCCGCCGTCGCGGTGACGCCCGGCTTCGAGTCGCCCACGGTGTCGCCGCTGCACAACGGCGAGTCGGCCGCGGTCCGGTCGATGGTGAAGCGCGCCGAGACGAACCGCGTGATGGACGCGCTCTACGAGGTGGGGGCCCGCGGCATCATCGTGACCTCCATCCACGCCAGCCGGCTCTGAGCCGGTGCCGTCCGCCGGCAGGAGCGGCGGCCGACCTGTCGAGCTCGGCACGACGGTGGCAGCGTGGTGGGCATGACGGACCCCAGGCAGCCCCGCGACACCGCCCGAGGCCGGTCGGCGCCAGACAGGTTCCGCACCTTCCGGCCCCTCTGGGGGCAGGTCGCCGCGTGGTTCGTCTGGGTCGTCGCCGGGGTGGGCAGCGTGGTGGTGGGTCTTTCCGCGAAGGGGCCGCTCGGCGCCGCGGCCGTGAACAAGGCGTCGTTCGTCGCGTTCGCCCTCGCCGTCACGTGGCTCCTGTGGCGGCTCGGCGGAGTGCACGCCGTGCCCACGCCCGAGGGTCTGCGCGTCCGTAACCTGCTGCGTTCGAGGACCCTGGTGTGGCCGGAGATCGTCGAGGTGCGGATGGGGCCGAACGACCCCTGGGTGCGGCTGGACCTGGCCGACGGCGGCACGCTAGCCGTGATGGGCATCCAGCGCGCGGACGGGGAGCGCGGGATGGCAGAGGCGCGCCGCCTGCGCGGCCTCGTCGTCAGCCTGGGCGAGGCCCCGGACCGGACCTGAGCACGGCGAGGACGCCGCGACGACGAACGCCCCCGAGCCAGCAGGCTCGGGGGCGTTCGTGCGCGGTTCCGGTGTCGTCAGGCGGTGCGGGCCGGACGGCGGTCGGTGCGCGGGCGCTCCGTGCGGGGTGCGCGACGCTCCGGCGCACCCTTGTCGAGGGAGATGCGCAGCGCCTTGCCGGCGACGTGCGCGCGGCCGATCCGGGTCATGGTCGCGTCGTCGAGCGGCCGGGTGATGTCCACCAGCGAGAAGTTCCCGAAGATGTCGATCTTGCCGATGTCGCTGCCGGACAGCCCGCCCTCGTTCGTGAGCGCCCCGACGATGCCGCGCGGCTGCGCGCCGTGGGAGTGCCCGACGGAGATCCGGTAGCGGGTCCCGTCGGCCGGGCGGCGGATGCCGCGACCCCGGTCGTCCCGGTCGGAGCGCGGGTGGCGGCCGGTCCGGTCGCCGTCCCGCTCGGTGCGCTCGGCACGGTGGGTCTCACGGGTGCGACCGCCCTTCGCCTCGGCGCGCTCCCGCTCGTGCTCCTCCTGCGCGGCACGCTGCTGGGGGCCGTCGTCGCCGACCGCGAGCGCCAGGAGGGCGGCCGCGACCTGGGTGACGTCGACGCGGGCCTCGGTACCTGCCTCGGTACCACCCTCGGCCTCGCTGTCGTCCTGCTGGGCGGCGGCCCGCTCCTGGAGCATGCGCGTGTACATCTCGAGGCGGCCGGACTCGATGCGGGTGCCGACGGCGTCGAGCAGACGGCGTGCGCGGTGCTCGGAGACGTCCCGCGGGGACGGGATCTCGACCTCGACGAGCTGGGCGCGGATGGTGCGCTCGATGTGCTTGAGCTTGCCGCGCTCGTGCGGGGTGACGAACGAGAGGGCGCGGCCGGTGCGGCCGGCGCGGCCGGTGCGGCCGATGCGGTGCACGTAGGCCTCGGCCTCGCGGGGGATGTCGAAGTTGACGACGAGCCCGATGCGGTCGACGTCGAGGCCGCGGGCGGCGACGTCGGTGGCGACGAGGACGTCGAGGGCGCCGGACTTGAGGCGCTCGACGATCTTCTCGCGTTCCTTCTGGGCGACGTCGCCGGAGATGGTGGCGGCGGAGGTGCCGCGCTCCACGAGGGCGGCGCCGACCTCCTCGGCGTCCTTGCGGGTGCGGGTGAAGACGATGGCGGCGTCGGCGTCGGAGGTGGCGAGGACGCGCACGAGGGAGCCGATCTTGTGCCGGAAGGGCACGACGGCGTAGGTCTGCTCGACGGTCGACACGGTGGACGACTGGCGGGAGACGGCGATCGCGACGGGGTCGTTGAGGTGCTGGGCGGCGACGGAGCGGATCGCGGGCGGCATGGTCGCGGAGAAGAGTGCGACCTGTCGCTTCGTGGGGGCCTGGCCGAAGATCGTCTCGACGTCCTCGGCGAAGCCCATGCGGAGCATCTCGTCGGCCTCGTCGAGGACGAGGAACTTCACGCCGTCGAGGGAGAGGGTGCCGCGCTCGAGGTGGTCCATGACGCGCCCGGGGGTGCCGACGACGACGTGGACGCCGTCGCGCAGCGCGCGCTGCTGGGGCTGGTACGGGGAGCCGCCGTACACGGAGGTGACGCGCACGCCGGGCAGGTGGGTGGCGAACGACTCGACGGCCTCGGCGACCTGGAGCGCGAGCTCACGGGTGGGGGCGAGGACGAGGGCCTGCACGTGCCCGCCGGAGACGTCGGCGGCGGGGTCGAGCGCGGCGAGCAGCGGGATGCCGAAGGCGGCGGTCTTGCCGGTACCGGTCTGGGCGACGCCGGTGATGTCGCGCCCGGCGAGGAGCTCGGGGATGGCGCGGGCCTGGATGGGCGACGGCGTGACGAAGCCGAGGTCGTCGACGGCGGCCTGCAGCGGGGCGGGGAGGCCGAGGTCGGAGAAGGTGGGCCCGGTGGGGGTCGTCTCCTCGACGGCGGGCGTCTGCTCGGGGTTCTGCTCGGGGTTCTGCTCGGTGGGCAGCGTGGAGTCAGGGGTGCTCAAGGCGGGGTCACCGTTCTGTGGGTGGTGGGGGAGGAGTCCTGCGTCGCCGAGCTGGCGACGCGGTCGCTCTGTCCCGGACACACACCAGCCCCGCTCTTGGACGGGGCGCAACGAACACGCGGGAGGCACGACGAACTCCGAAGGTGTCACCAGTCTACGGGGTGGGGGCGAGCCCCGGTTCGTGGGGGCCGGTGAGTTCGGCCACTGCGGGTGGTGCCGTGCGTAGGATGTGCGGGTGCACGAGGGCCGGGAGATCAGCAGCCGGGTCTTCACGATCCCGAATCTGGTGAGCTTGCTGCGGTTGGCACTGGTGCCCGTCTTCGCGGTGCTCATCGTGGTGGGCGAGGACGTGTGGGCCCTGGCGGTGCTGGCGTTCTCGGGGTTCACGGACTGGCTCGACGGCGTGCTGGCACGCCGCCTCGACCAGGTCACCCGGCTGGGGCAGATGCTGGACCCGGCGGCGGACCGGCTGTTCATCTTCGTCACCCTGGCCGGCCTTGCCTGGCGGGACGTGGTGCCGCTGTGGCTGCTGGTGGTCATCCTGGCGCGCGACCTGATGCTGGCGTGCCTGCTGCCGGTGCTCGCGCGGCACGGGTACGGGCCGCTGCCGGTGAGCTTCGTGGGCAAGGCGGGGACGTTCGCCCTGCTGTACGCGTTCCCGCTGCTGCTGCTCGCGACGGTGCCCGGCGCGCTCGGCTCGGCCGCCCATGTGGTGGGGTGGGCCTTCACGTGGTGGGGCGTGGGCCTGTACTGGGTGGCCGGCGCGCAGTACCTGCGCCAGGCGCGTGAGCTGGTCGGGGCCGCGAGCGCCGGTTCGGCCGCGGGCGGTGCCGAGGAGGAGCGCGCGTGACGGCGCCGGTGCGCCCGTCGGGGCGGCGTCGCCCGGACGAGTCGATGACGCTGCTGGTCGAGGTGATGGAGAAGCCTCTGGACCCGGGGTACGCGGAGGCGGCGCAGCGGCGTGCCGAGGCCGAGCGGGCGGGCCAGCCGCCGAGGCGGCGCGGGACGGGTGTGGCCCTGCTCGTGGTGCTCGCGATCGCCCTGGGGCTGCTGACGGTGTCGGCGGCGCGGCAGCTGCGAGCGCCGCAGGCGGACGTGGCCGCGGCGCGCGAGGTGCTGGAGACGCAGATCGTGGACCGGCGCGCGGAGGTGGATGCGCTGCAGCGCCGCTCGGTGGCGGCGAGCGACGAGATCGAGGCGTTGCAGCACTCCGCGCTGGCGAGCGAGGACCCCGCGCTGTTGCAGACCCTGCGGCTGGACGCGGTGGTGAGCGGTTCTGCGGCGGTCGCGGGTGAGGGCCTGGTGGTGAGCCTGTCGGACGGCGACGCAGCCCAGTCCGAGCAGGATCCCGATCCGAGTGCGCGGGTGCGGGACGCGGACGTGCAGACGGTGGTGAACGCGCTGTGGGCGGCGGGGGCCGAGGCGATCTCGGTGGACGACCAGCGCCTGACGTCCCTGTCGGCCATCCGCAACGCGGGGGACGCCATCCTGGTGGACCTGGTGCCCCTGCCCGGGCCGACCTACGTCATCCGCGCGATCGGCGACCCTGATGCGATGCAGACCGCGTACGCTCGGTCCGGCGCGCCCGCGTACCTGCAGCTCTTGGGGTCGCGCTACGGGATCGGTTCGTCCGTCACACCGCAGGGCGACCTGTCGCTCCCGGGGGTGGGCAGCCAGACCCTGAGGTATGCCGAGCCGTCGGCTGCGGGGGACTCCTCGCGGCCGGGCGCCGGGTCCAGCTCTCCGTCGTCCAGCACGCCGTCGTCCGACACCGAGGAGGAACGTCCATGATCGCCGCGATCGGGCTCGTGATCGGCGTGATCGCCGGTCTGGTGCTGCAGCCGACCGTGCCGGTGGCGCTGCAGCCTTACCTGCCGATCGCCGTCGTCGCCGCGCTGGACGCCCTGTTCGGGGGCCTGCGTGCCAAGCTCGACGGCCTGTTCGACGACAAGGTCTTCCTGGTGTCGTTCCTGTCGAACGTCCTGGTGGCGGCGTTCATCGTCTTCCTGGGCGACCAGCTCGGCGTGGGGGCGCAGCTGTCCACCGCGGTCGTGGTGGTGCTCGGCATCCGCATCTTCTCGAACGCCGCGGCGATCCGCCGCCATCTGTTCAAGGCGTGACGGGCCCGATGAGCGACCGCACGGGCGACCGCCCCGACGCCCCGGGGGACGAGGACCGCGAGGCTGCCGAGAGTGTCGAAGCCGCCGAGGCCGCGAGCGCCGGGGACACCGCGCCCGACGACGCGCCGCCCACGGGCGACGTCTCCGGTGATGCCCCGGGGCCCGAGCCTGCCGAGGCCGCCCCGACGGAGGCCGTGCCGCCCGTCGCATCGACGGACGGCCCTGCCCAGGACCCGGAGCCCCTCGTGTCGCCGGCCGAGGAGGACGACACCGACGACGCCGACGACACCGGCGACACCGGCGACACCGGCGACACCGGCGACACCGGCGACACCGGCGACACGGAGCGCGCTGACGCCGCTGACCCCGCTGACCCCGCTGACGACGCGCCACGGACGGCGGGCGCGGCGGGCGGCACCCCGAGCGGATGGCGACGGCTCGGCTCGGCCCTGCACCCGCGCGCCACCCGCTCCCAGGTGCTGGCGGGCGTGCTGTGCGCCGCCCTGGGGTTCGCGCTGGTCGTCCAGGTGCAGCAGTCCGCGTCCGACCAGCTCTCCTCGGCTCGCCAGGAGGACCTGGTACGCCTGCTGGACGAGGTGACGGACCGGGCGCAGCAGCTCGGCGACGAGGTGTCGGGGCTGGAGGCCACGCGCGACGAGCTGCGCTCCGGTACCGGCAAGGCGCAGTCCGCCCTCGAGCTCGCGCAGCAGCGGGCGGAGTCGGAGGGCATCCTCTCCGGCAGGCTGCCCGCGCAGGGCCCGGGCGTCGAGGTGACCATCCAGGACCCGGGCGGCCAGCTGCGCGCCTCGCAGATGTTCAACGTGCTCGAGGAGCTGCGCAACGCGGGGGCGGAGGTCGTCGAGCTCAACGATGTGCGCCTCGTCACGTCCACCTGGTTCGAGGACAAGGGCGACGCGATCGTCGTCGACGGCACCCGGCTCACGTCGCCGTACGAGTGGACCGTCATCGGCGACCCCGAGACGCTGGACCGCGCCCTGGAGATTCCCGGCGGCGCGCTGGCGACGGTGCGCACGGCGGGGGCGGAGGCGTCCACCACCCGGCAGGACAAGGTCACGATCACGGCCGTGACCCCGCCGCAGGAGCCGGAGTACGCGCAACCGGAGCGGGAGCAGGGCTGACGTGCGCCGACGGGCCGCCGGCACAGGGAGCGGGGTTCCCGGTCACGGCCCCGTCGGGGTAGGTTTGTCGGACGACGGCGCACGTCGGACGCACAGCCAGCCATCGACGGACACCGGTCCGGGGTCCACGACGGCGGCAGCGTCGCCCGACCCACCCGGCCCGACCTCACAGGAGGACTGATGACGGACCCCCGCGCTCTTCCGCCGCACCAGGCGGCCGCGGACACCACCGCGCACCTGGGGCGCGTGGGCGCGCCCGCGGAGGAGCAGTCGTTCCGGATCCCGCTGACCGCGGAGGAGGCGGCCGCCGTGGCGGCCCTGCCGCGGCACTCCGCGCTCCTCGTGGTGCAGTACGGGTCCGGCGCGGTCGGGGAGCGTTTCCTGCTCGACTCGGACCGCGCCGTCGCCGGCCGCAGCGAGCAGGCCGACATCTTCCTCGACGACGTGACCGTCTCCCGCAAGCATGCGGAGTTCGCTCGCGAGGGCGACCGGTTCGTCGTCCGGGACATCGGCTCCCTGAACGGCACGTACGTCAACCGCGAGCGGATCGACGCGGCCACGCTCACCACCGGTGACGAGGTGCAGATCGGCAAGTTCCGCATGTCGTTCCACGCCAGCCCGCAGGCGCCGCGGGATCCGCAGGCGCCCGCGTCGTGACGGCGGCGCAGGCCGCGCACGGCGAGGAGCCGGCCGGCCCCCAGGCGCCTGAACCGTGGCCGCGGGGCATCTCCCGCCAGGCGACGATGCGGATCTCCGACGTGCTGGGCCAGCTCGGCCCGGAGTTCCCGTCGGTGTCGCACTCCAAGCTCCGGTTCCTCGAGGACCAGGGGCTCATCGACCCCGTCCGCACGTCGTCGGGCTACCGGCAGTACAGTCCGGCGGACGTCGAGCGGCTGCGGTTCGTCCTCACCGAGCAGCGCGACTCCTACCTACCGCTGAAGGTCATCAAGGAGCGGTTGGCGGAGATGGACGCGGGGGAGCCCGCCCCCGGGCCGGCCCCGCGCCTCGCCGAGGCCGCCGGCGCGACGGAGGTGACCCGCCGCCGCTGGACCGCCGAGAGCGTGGCGGAGGCCACGGGCACCACCCCCGCGTTCGTCCAGGAGCTCGTGTCGTCGGGCGTGCTGCACTCCCGCTCCGGGAGCAGGCTCGACGCCGGGGCACCGGACGTCGTGCGCATCGCGGCACGGCTCGCGGAGCACGGCATCGAGCCGCGGCACCTGCGGTCGCTGCGCGCGTCCGCGGACCGGCACGTGGGTCTCGTGGACCAGCTCGTCGCCCCCTACCGCAGCCAGCAGACCCCGTCGGCGCGCGCCCAGGGCGCGGAGCTCGCGGCCGAGGTGGGCGAGCTCCTCGCCCGCCTGCACTCCACCTGGGTGCGGCAGGGCACCGGCGACCTCGTCTGACCTGGCGTTCCCCGCCACCGGCGGCCGCCCGCCGACGGCCACGTCCTCCCGCACGACGTGCGGCGACCGCGCGACGTACCGTGGGTCGGTGGAACCCGACGAGGCGAGCGACGCACCGATGGTCCCGGTCGAGGTCCTCGGGGTGCGCCAGCAGCAGCACGACCAGGAGATCGTGGTGCTGCTGCTCGACGCCGCGGCCAACCTCGCCGTCCCCATCGTGATCGGCGCGCGGGAGGCGTCGGCGATCGCGATGGCGCAGGCCGGCCTCGTCACCCCCCGACCCATGACCCACGACCTGCTGCGCGACCTCCTCGTCGCGGTCGGCGTGGAGCTCGAGCGGGTCGAGGTCGTCGCCCTCGACGGCGGCGTGTTCTTCGCCGAGCTCGTCCTGTCCAACGGCACCCGGCTCGACTCGCGGGCGTCGGACGCGATCGCGCTGGCCGTCCGTACTGCCAGCCCCGTGTTCTGCTCCGCGGAGGTCGTGGCCGTCGCCGGGGTCGAGGTCGTCGACGTCGAGCAGCAGCGCGAGGTCGAGAAGTTCCGCGACTTCCTCGACCACGTCACCGCCGAGGACTTCACCACTCCCGGCGGTCCCCAGGACCCCGGCGCGCCCGGCCCCCACGGGGGAGGGCGGCCCGACGACGCACCACCCTGAGACGGCGACGACGCAGGGTTCTCCCACCGTCGCGCCACGCCGAGGGCAACCCTCGACCTCGGGTCGAGCCTCAGGCTCGGCTACCGTAGGACCCGAACCTTCAACCAGTAGTCGATAGTTGAGGGTGAGGCGTGAGGTCCCCGGGCGTCGGGGAGGACGCGCGACACGCGGTCGCGCAGGCGCCGACGTCGTTGACGACCCCCCAGGGGCGTCCTAGCGTGGAGTCGAACACCAGGAGGCACAGTGAACAGCAGCGGTGAGGCAAGCGTCCCCACGGGTGCGTCGGTGCCGCACGGCGCCCAGGGCCTGCTCTTCGGCGAGGACCTCACGGAGCAGGACGCCGCCACCGGGTACCGCGGCACCACGGCGTGCCGCGTCGCCGGGATCACCTACCGTCAGCTCGACTACTGGGCGCGCACCGGCCTCGTGGAGCCGTCGATCCGTCCCGCGACGGGATCCGGCACCCACCGCCTCTACAGCTTCCGCGACATCCTCGTGCTCAAGGTCGTCAAGCGGCTCCTCGACACGGGCGTCTCCCTGCACCAGATCCGCAGCGCCGTGACGCACCTGCGGGAGCGGGGCGTCGAGGACCTCGCGCAGATCACGCTCATGAGCGACGGCGCTTCGGTGTACGAGTGCACGTCGCCCGACGAGGTCGTCGATCTCGTCCAGGGCGGCCAGGGCGTCTTCGGCATCGCCGTCGGACGCGTGTGGCGCGACATCGAGGGCACGCTGTCCGCGATGCCCACGGAGTCCCTGGAGGACGAGGAGCCGGCGCCGCACGAGGGCGACGAGCTCGCCGCCCGTCGTGCCGCGCGCACCGCGGGCTGACCCACCACCCGCAGACAGCAGAGAAGGGCCCGCCGTCTCCGGCGGGCCCTTCTCGTGCGCGGGCGGACGCGTCGAGCTGGATCAGAGCAGCGGGCGCAGGGGCGACATCAGACGCTCGGCCACCTTCGACAGCGGGTGCCGTCGCCGCCACTCGTCCAGGGTCAGCTCGCGCGAGTTGGACTCGTCCATCCGGAACGCGTCCTCGAGCTGGGTCGCCAGGCCCTCGTCGACGACCTCGAGGTTGATCTCGTAGTTCCCGGTCAGGCTCAGCCGGTCGATGTTCGCGGTGCCCACCGTGGTCCAGCGGCCGTCGATCGTCGCGGTCTTCGCGTGGATCATCGCCCCCTGGTACAGGAAGATCCGCACACCGCCGCGCAGCAGGGTGGAGTAGTGGCCCCGCGCGAGCCAGTCCGCCACCACGTGGTTGGACCGCTCCGGGACCAGGACGCGCACGTCCACCCCGCGCGCCGCCGCCGCCAGGAGGCCGGCCTGGATGTCCTCGTCGGGGATGAAGTACGCCTGCGTGATGTAGACGTGCGAGCACGCCCGGTCCATCGCGTCGAGGTAGATCCCGCGGATGGGGAAGACGAGCTCCGAGGGCGCGTTGCGCGCCGCCCGCAGCTGCGGCAGCCACAGCGACGTGCCCACGTCCTGCAGCACGGGCAGCTGCGGGCTGCGCCAGCGGTTCCAGAAGTCGACGAACGCGTTGCGCAGCTCCCACGCCGACGGGCCCGTGAGGCGCAGGTGGGTGTCGCGCCACTGCGTCGCGTACAGGGAGCCGATGTTGTACCCGCCCACGAACGCGGTGTCGTCGTCGACCACGAGGATCTTGCGGTGGTCGCGGCCAGAGCGCCGCACGTCCAGCATGAGCAGCCCGGGCCGCATCGCGGGGAAGCGGAGCATGTGCACGCCCGGCATCTCGTAGAACCGCCGCGGGACCACGAGGTTCGCGAACCCGTCGTAGACGACGTACACGGCCACACCGCGCCCGGCGGCCTCCGCGAGGGCCTGCTTGAACTGGCGGCCGACCTCGTCGTCCTTCCAGATGTACGTCTCGAGGAAGATCTCGCGCTGCGCGCCGCGGATCGACTCGAGCATCGCCTCGTAGAGGTCCGCGCCGTAGGTGTAGAGGGTCGCGGTGGTGTCCTCGACCTCGGTCGACGACGGCGGGGCGGTGGGGAACGGGGTGTCCAGCGGGTACTGGTGGCGGCGGAACCGCTCGAGCCCCATCACCGTCGCGGCCGCGGCCACCGGGACGGCGGCCGCGAGGAGCGCCCCGCGAGTCGCGTAGCGGCGCAGCGAGGGCCAGTCGATCTGGACACGGACGGGCTTGCGGAGGCGGGGAAGGCGAGGCGGCACGAGCCTCACGGTAGCCAGGGGGCCGGGTCGGCGCGCGCCGAACTGTCGGGTTGGTCGGTGATGTCACCCGCCTCCCGAGCATCGGGCGACGTGGCCGGCCCGGCCGGTTCGGCCGGACCGGACGCCTCCGGCGCCTCCGCCCCGACGTCCGTGGGGACGGCGAGGTCCGCGGAGAGCGGGTGGGAGCGGATCGCCGCGGCGAGCTCGCCCTCGATGCGGTCCAGGTACACCCCGGTGGTGGCGATGGAGCGGTGCCCGAGCAGCTCCGCGACGACCTTGACGTCCCAGCCCTCCGCGACGAGGAGGGTCGCGGTGGTGTGCCGCAGGGCGTGGGGCGTCGCGGGACGGCGGTAGGGCGCGGGCATGCGCTCGACCGCGCGGGCCAGGAGCGCGCGCACGGCCTGCGTGTCGACCCGGCGGCCCCGCCAGGTGAGCAGGAGGGCGCGCTGCGCGTCGGGGTCGTCGGGGCGGCGTGCGGCGAGCCGGGGCCGGAGCTCGGCGAGATAGTCCTCGAGCGCGGCGGCCAGGGGCGGCGAGAGCGCCACCGTGCGGATCGAGCCGCCCTTGCCGACGATGCGCCAGCGCGTCTCCTCCGGCTCGCGGGTGAAGTCCGCGACGTCGGCGCGGGCGAGCTCGGAGACCCGGGGGCCGAGGACCAGCAGGAGCGCGACGACGAGCCGGTCGCGCAGCACGAGGGCCTGATCCGTGCGGGGCGCGCGCGACCCGAGGGCTCCCTGCGTGGCGGACGGGCGGGGCGTCGCCGCGGCGGACGCCTGCAGGAGGGCGCCGGCTGCGGTCGCGGACAGCGCGGTGCGCTCCACCCGCAGCCGGTCGCGGGACCGGGCGGGCGGGGCGGCCCACTGCATCGGGTCGGCCTGCACCCAGCACTGCCGGGTGGCGTGGGCGAAGAAGCGGCTGACCGACTGGCGGAAGCGGTTCACGGTCGCGACAGAGCGGCCGGGACCACCCTTGCGGGCCGGGTCGCTGTACCGCTGATCGGGGGTGGCCTGGTAGCGCACGAGGGCGTCGTCGACGTCCTCGCCCGTGACGTCGTCGAGGACGCGATCGCCTCCGACGAGCCGGCCGAGCTCCCGCACGTCCCGCTCGTAGCTGCGCGCGGTGGCGGGGGAGAGGACCCCGCGCACGCTCTCCACCCGGACCGTGGCGAGGTACCGCTCGACCGCGGTCGCGACGTCGACGCGGTCCAGCCGGGGCGGGGCGACCATGCTCGTCCTCCTGGGTGCCTTGGCGGCCGGGCGCGGACCACCCGCGCACCGGTGACCTGCGGCGACGCCCACCGCACGGCCCGGCCCCAGGGTAGGCGGCCGCACCGACATCCCGTCCGGCGACGGGGCGCCGACCGACAAGGACCGGGGGGCGACCCGGTCAGCGGCCGAAGAGGCTCACAGGTCGAACAGGGTGGGCTGCTCGAGGTGGACGCCCTCGGCGTCGAGCATGCGCAGCTTGGTGCGCCGGCCGCCGCGCGCGGAGAAGCCGCCCACCCGGCGCCCCGCGGCCAGGACGCGGTGGCACGGGACGATCGGCGGGAACGGGTTGCGCCCGAGCGCCTGCCCGACGGCCTGGGCGGCGCCGGGGCTGCCCAGGCGGGAGGCGACCTCGCCATAGGTGAGCGTGGCGCCCGCGGGGATGGTGCGCACGACCTCGTAGACGCGACGGTCGAAGTCCGCGACGCCGCTCATGTCGACGTCGATGGCGGACAGGTCCCCGGCCCCGGACCCGAGGAGTCCCGCCACGGCGGAGACCGCGTCGGCCAGGTCACCGTCCGGGGAGGACTCCCGCGCCGACGGGTACCAGCGGCGGACGGCGTCGCGCGTGCCCTCGGCGGAACCCTGGGGGAGCGCGGAGCCCACGACGCGGCCGGGGGAGCGCCACACCAGCGCGCAGTGCCCGATCGCCGTCGGGAAGATGCAGAAGGCGAGCCCGTCGCGGGGTGCGGCCATGTCGTTCACCGTAGGGCCGGGCACCGACACCGCCTCCGCGCCGGGGCAGGCGACGTGCGGAGTCGTGACAGGGGAGCCGCGGATCGCTCCTGCGGCAAAACCACTGTGTTGTGTCATACACAATGGTTTGAGGCGTATGTCCGAATTAGCCTAGCGCGGATCGCGGGCGATGGCGAGGGGTCGATCGGCGGCAGGTCAGGTTGCCCGGCATGGCCGCAGGATGCGCCGCGGCCTGGGCCCGGCAGTCTGCCGGACAGCGCCGGACCGCCACCCGGGGGACCGCGGGGACGAGGTCGCGTCAGGAGCGATGACGAGCGAGGCGCGAGCGACGGCACGGGCGGCCTGCGGGCGCCGGAGAACGCGCGGGGTGCGTCGCAGTCATGACCGTCGGCGCACGGTGGCGCGTGGCGAGGCCTGAGGTCGGATCTGAGGCGAGAACGTCGCAGGTGGTCGATGTCGACGCCGCCCAGAGGTTTCCCGTCAGATTCGTCGTCCGATCGTCGTCCGATCGTCGTCCGATCGTCGTCCGATCGTCGTCCGATCGTCGTCCGATCGTCGTCCGATCGTCGTCCGATCGTCGTCCGATCGGCGTGCGTGCCGCTCGTGCGCCGTGGGCGCGAGCCGCCGGGACGCACCGTCGCCACCCACGGTCGGCGCGGCTCGCCGTCCAGCCGGGCACGCCTATCCGGCGCGACGTCCGGCAGTCGACGCGGGGCGGGTTGTCCGCCGAGAGGGGGCCGCTCTCGAGCCTCGTTCTCCTCCGCGTAATGACATAATGTGCATTATCGGCCATGCATTCAGGATGGCCGCTCCCGCCGAGAACGCCGTCGGGACGCGTCAATCCAGCTCGCGCAGCTCGGCCGTCATCTCACCGCCGGCGTCGCCGGTGTTGACCGTGCCCTGCGGCTCGAACAGCAGCGCGTGCGTCTCCTCGTCGGCGCGCGGACAGTGCTCGACGCCGCGCGGCACGACGAACACGTCCTGCGGCCCCAGCACGACGTCCCTGTCCCGCAGCTGGATCGTCAGCCGCCCGCTGATCACGACGAACAGCTCGTCGGTGTCAGGATGCGTGTGCCACACGAACTCGCCCTTGAGTTTGACGACCTTGACGTCGTAGTCGTTCACGGACGCGAGCCGGTGTGGCTGCCAGGGCTCCGGGACCCTCGACAGGGCGGCGGAGATGTTGCGGACGTCGTCACTCACGCCTCGACGATACGACGTCGGCCTCGGCGGCGGCTCCAACAGGGGCTCGGCTCCCCCGGTACTCCCTGGGCCAGCGGCTCGGGCCCCCCGAGACGCGAAGCTCGAGCTGGCGGAGTCCGTCGTGGCCCGCTACCACGGCGCGGTAGCGGCGGCCGACGCCCGGGCGGCGAACACGCGCCGCGGGCCGACGGTCTTCGTCCAGGCGGTGAACTTCGCCATGACCTCTGGGATCGGGCGCGCGCCCTCGGTCGCGGCCGCCCAGACCGACGGCGGCTGGGTGTCGAACCAGTCCAGCGTGTCCGGGTTCGGCGCGGCGCCGGGCAGCGGCTCGAGCACCGCCTCGAACTCGTCCACGACGCGCTCCCCCGGCCGCCGTCGACCGGTCCAGGACGACAGCGATGTCCACGACGACATGTCCACGACGGGTCAGCGGCCGGGGTGCGACCGCCAGTGCCCGGCGACGGGCCGGCCGGCGCGCTCGTGGGGCGGAACCCAGGTGGCGGCGGGGCCGGTGCCCGCTCCCCCGCCCCGCGTCCTGCCGAGGGCTCGCGCGACGTCGGCGGAGCGGGCCGCCGCGCGGTCGGCGAACCGTGCGGCGACGTCGGCGGAGACGAGGTCGCGCTCGCCGGCCGCGGCGTCGCGCACGGCGTCCGGCCAGGCGGCCGCGTACGCGGCGGCGGTGCCCAGGAGCCAGCCCGCGTCGACGCCCAGCTCTCCGGCGGCGCGCTCGACGTTCCGGGCGCCCAGCGCGCGCAGCCGGTACTCACCGCCGAGCTTCATGGCGAGCCGCGCCTTGAAGCGGACCTCGTCGGCGGGCCACAGCAGCGCGGCGCTGACCAGGTCGTACAGGGGCGCCAGCACGGTGCGGGCCCCCACGTGCAACAGGGCGAGGTTCTTGGCGTGCGCGTCGGTGCCGGCGACCACCCAGTTGAGGACGACGGAGCGTGCCAGGTCGTCGCGGGAGCGGGCGAGGTCGCGCCGGTCGACGGCCCGCGCGACGACGGCCGCGACGTCCCGCACGCCCGGGCCGCCGTCGGACTCGTACTTGGCGGAGCGCCACAGGCCGAGGGCTTGGCACAGGTCCTCCTGGTGCAGCCGGCGCGCGCCGCCGCCGGGCGTCGGCACGCGGTCGAACCTCTCGACCACCACGGCGCCCTGGTCCTCGAACCAGGCCGTCTCCACGCCCGCGACGGGGAGCCCGAGCGAGCGCGCTGCGCGCATGGTCACGAGCTCGGCCGCGGCGGAGTCGGCGACGCCGTCGACGCCGATCTTGAAGATGTGGGTGCTGGCGCCGCGCCCGGTGGGCTGGTGCCAGGTGCCGTCGGCGGCGCGAGCCAGCGCGAACTTGCCCTGCTGCCCACCCAGGGAGAACCGGCCCCCGTGCCGCTCGAACGCCCACGAGCTGTCGTCGGCGCGCAGCTCGCGCAGGTGCGCCGCGACCTCCGCCTCGTCCAGGGGGCGCGAGCCGGCGCCGTCGTGCGGCTCCTCGCCCTCGGGCACCACCTGCACCGCGCCCGCGCAGTCGGCGCCCATGTGGCGCAGCAGGGCGAACGCCGTCGCGCGCCGCTCGTCGAACTGCGCGGCCCAGCGGGCGCGGACGGTGTCGCTGTCGGGCAGGAGGTTGTCGATCCACGGCATGACGACGTCCGGGCCGTGCTCGGTGACGTGCCGGGGCATACTCACCGACAGCGACGGCGCGGCGCGCAGCGTCTGGTAGGCGGGCACGTAGGCGAAGGTGACGTCGCCGCCCCGCCCGCGCCGCAGCGTGCCAGCATGGGCGCCGTCGAGCCAGACGTCGAGCCGGTCAGCCACGCGCCCGCCCCAGGACGGTCTCGAGCGCGTCGTCCGGCTCGTCGGGGACGACGTCGACGACGAGGTCGACGGCGCGCAGCGCGTCCAGCACCAGGTCGAGCCGCGCGGTGGGCGCCCCCGCCTCGGCCGCGATGACCCACTGGCGGGACACGTCGACGGCGGCCGCGAGCTGGGCCTGCGTCATTCCCTTGTCCTTGCGGGCGCGGCGCAGCAGCGCGCCGAGCTGCTCGGCGTCGGCGACGATCATGGTCCCCTCCCCTGCCCCGCGGACGGATGTCAGCGGTAGACGACATCTGGTGCGATGTCAACGCTAAGTAACATTGGTCCAGATGTCAACGAACGGTGACATCGATGCCCCAGCGACGCTTCCACCGGGGCGCCCAGTCGTCATCCATGAAAGTTCCTTTCGCCGCCGGGTGGTGCCGGGGGCAAGTCTTGACGTCGCCCGGGGGCGGTCCTAACTTTCAGGTCAGGCGCACCCGGACAACGACGTCCCACGGTCCCGCACCGTCGCGCGCCAGTCCGACACAGGAGGACCTCGTGAAGGATCTAGGAACCAGGCGCCTCGTGCGCTCGACGGCGGTGCTGGCGGGCGCGGGCCTGCTGCTCGCCGCCGTCTCCCCCGCCCAGGCGCAGACCACCGCCCCGACCAGCACCACCGGCAGCCCGGCCGCCGCGGCGTCGAGCGCCGACATCGCGGCGATGGTCGACGCCATGACGCTCGACCAGAAGATCGGCCAGATGACGTGGACCCACGTCTACGGCTCGTCCGCGCACGACACGTCCATGGCGGCCAGCAACCAGGCCCGCTACGGGGTGGACACCCCGGCCGAGGTGGTGCAGAAGTACGACCTCGGCGGCGTGCTCTACTTCGCCTGGTCGGGCAACACGAACAACCCGCAGCAGGTCAACGGGCTGTCCAACGGCCTGCAGGACGCGGCGCTCGCGGACGGCGGGCCCGGCATCCCGCTGGCCGTCACCATCGACCAGGAAGGCGGCCTCGTGGCCCGCGTCGGGCCGCCGGCCACGGCGCTGCCGGGCAACATGGCGCTCGGCGCGACCTTCGACGCGGGCCTCGCCCGCGCGCAGGGCGACATCCTCGGCTCGGAGCTGAAGGCGATGGGCGTCAACGTCGACTTCGCCCCCGTGCTCGACCTCAACACCAACCCCGACAACCCCGTCATCGGGGTGCGGTCGATGGGCGCCGACCCGGCGACCGTGAGCAGGCTCGGGGTGGCCCAGATCCAGGGCATCCAGCAGCACATCACCGCCACCGCGAAGCACTTCCCGGGCCACGGCGACACCGAGACCGACTCCCACTACGGGCTGCCCGAGGTCACCTACGACCGCGCGACCCTGGACAAGCACCTGGAGCCGTTCCGCGCCGCGATCGACGCAGGGATCGACATGATCATGACGGCGCACATCGTCGTCGACGCGATCGACCCCGACCTGCCGGGCACCCTGTCGCCCAAGGTCCTCACCGGGCTGCTGCGCGACGAGATGGGCTTCGACGGGATCATCACCACCGACGCCCTCGACATGGAAGCGATGACCGACAACTGGTCGCAGGAGGAGATGTCCGTCAAGGCCATCCAGGCCGGCTCCGACATCCTGCTCAACTCCCCGGACGTGGACGCGTCCATCGCCGGTGTGAAGCAGGCCGTGGCGGACGGGGCGATCACCGAGGCCCGGCTCGACCAGTCCGTCACCCGGATCCTGGAGTGGAAGGCGAAGCGCGGCATCCTCGCGGACCCGTACGCCGACCCGGCCCAGGTCGGGCAGGTCGTGGGCTCCCCCGCGCACCTGGCCACGGCCGCGACCATCGCGGACCGGTCCATCACCAACGTGCGCAACGAGGACCGGGTTCTCCCGCTGCAGCCGGGCGAGGACTCGGTGCTCGTGGTGGGCGCCGGGTCCGGGTGGCCCGAGCGGCTGGCCCCGCTGCTCGCCGCACGCGGGTTCGAGGTCACCACCGAGCTCGAGAACGGCAGCTCGCCGTCGGCGGCCTACCGGGCCCGCGCGGTCGCGGCAGCAGCGGGCGTCGACGCCGTCGTCTTCACCTCGTACAACGCGAGCGGCAACCCCGCGCAGCAGGCGATGGTGGACGCGCTCGCGGCGACGGGCAAGCCCGTGATCGTGGTGGCCTCCCGCAACCCGTACGACATCAACGTGTTCCCGGCCGCGGACGCCGTGCTGAACAGCTACGGGTACGCGGTCGTGAACTACCAGGCAGTGGTGCGGGCGATCGCTGGCGACATCAACACCCTCGGCAAGCTGCCGGTCGCGGTGCCGACGGCGGACGGGACACAGACGCTGTTCCCGCTCGGCTTCGGCCACCGGTACCCGAGCTGGCCGCACCTTCCCGGGTCGGGCAAGCCCGGGAAGTGACGGCCTGAGGTCGCACGCGACGGCGGGCGTGGGGTGCTCCCCCACGCCCGCCGTCGTGCGAGGTCGTCCCTGTGCGGCCCTCGCGTGCGGTGTCGCACTCAGACGCCGCCGAGGCGCTCGAAGCTGAGGAGCGGGCCGACGGTGATGCCTCCGTCGACGGGCAGCGTGACGCCCGTGATCCAGCCGGCGTCGTCGGAGGCGAGGAACGCGATGGCGGCGGCGACGTCCTCGGGCTCACCGACGCGGCCGAGCGGGTACAGCGGGGTGAGCTTGTCCGGGCCGCCCTGGTGGTCCCACACGCGCGTGCGGACGGTGCCGGGCGCGACGACGTTGATGCGCACGCCGCGTTCCCCGAGGCGGACGGCGAGGTTCCGCGCGAGGGAGACGAGCCCCGCTTTCGCCGCGGAGTAGTCGTCGCCGCCGAAGGCCTGCAGCCCGTTCACGGATCCGACGAGCACGATCGCCCCGCCGCGGGGCAGGTGCGGCACCGCCGCGCGGACGCAGCGCACGGGTCCGGCGAGGTTGAGGTCGAGGCCGGCCGCCCAGGTGGCGTCGTCCATCCCCTCGACCACCGACGGGTGCGGGGTGTCGCCGCCTGCGACGCCGACGAGCGCGTCCAGGCGGCCGTGCCGCTCGAGGACGGCGGCGACCGCGGCGTCGACGGACGCACGGTCGCGCACGTCGCACGGGACGGTGCTGGCTTCGGCCTGCCCGGGCCCGGCGGGCGGGAGGTCGTCGACGGTGTGCCGCGCGGCGTCGTGGTCGAGATCGGCGACGACGAGGGTGGCGCCCTCGTCGTGCAGGCGCCGCACGGTGGCGGCGCCGATGCCGTGCGCGCCGCCGGTGACGAGCACCACGCGTCCTTCGAAGCGTCGGGTCACGGTCTCCTCCTCATCGAGTCCAGTCGTGTCCTGCCGGGTCCTGCCGTGCGTTCTCGTGCCCACGGGGCGTCAGAGCGTGAGGCGGTAGTACCGCTCCTCGCCGTACCGCTCGAAACCCGCCTTGCGGAGGATGCGCGCGGAGGTGCTGACGCGCCCCTTGACGAGCGCGAGGGTGGCGCCGGCGGCGTACGCGATGCGGAGCCGCTCGACGAGGACGGCGCGGTACGCGCCGCGCCCGCGCCGGTCGGGCAGGGTGCCCGCGCCCCACAGCCGGGCGACGGTGCCGAGGTCGGGGCGCGGCCCGGGCGCGAGGGTGAGGCCGGCGGTGGCGACGGGCTCGTCGTCGAGGTAGGCGACGACGCGGGCCTCGTGGCCGCCGTCGGCGAGGAGGGTGCGCGCGTTCTCGGCGAGCCGGTCGTCGTCCATGGGCTGCTGGTCCCACACGACGGTGTCGACGCGGTCGGCGTCGCGCAGACCGTCGATGTCGGTGACGCGCCGGACGACGACCCGCTCGGCGGCGTCGCGGGGCGGCTCGTCGAGGGCGCGGGCGAGCACGTCGACGGTGTCCTCGAGGCGGGCGCCGCGCGCGAGCAGCTCCGCGGTGACGTCGGGGGTGCTGCTGGCCGACACCCACACGCCGAGGGTGTCGCTCTTCCACTCCCGGGCCTGGTCGACGGCCCCGCGCAGGACCTCGGCGGGCGTGCGCTGCGAGGCCAACCCGGTCAGCACCACCCGCCCGTGCGCCCAGGCGGGCCACCGCGTGAGGGTGACGTCGGTGGTGCGGCACTCGGCGTCCGGCGGCACCCACGACCAGTCGGCAGCGGCGCGCAGCACGGTCGAGGCGTCCCAGGCGTCGCTCATGACGGCAACCTAGCGAACGGCGCCGGACGGCGGGCGGCGGCGCGCGGTTCCCCCGGACCGGCGCGGACGCGGCCGCTCAGAGGCCGGCGGCGAGGGAGCGCACGACGTCGGCTGCGGGCCCCGTGGGCGCCGCGCGGTGGCCGGCGCCGGCCCACAGGTGGAGGCGGTCGGCGTCGCCGGTCGCGGCGGCCCGGCGGCGCAGCTCTCGGGTGAGGTGGTGCACCTGCGGGTACCCGAGCGGGGCGGCCTCGTCGTGCCGGCGGACGAAGCCGTTGCGCAGCGCGCGGGCGGGGCGCCCGGTGAAGGCGCGGGTCACGGTCGTGGCGTCGAAGCGGGGGTCGACGAGCGCGTCGCGGTGCGTGGTCGACGCCCCCGACTCGTCGGTGCGCAGCAGCAGGGTGCCCATGGCGACGGCCTGCGCCCCCGCCGCCAGCAGCCGGGCGGCGGCGCGAGGGCCGTCCACTCCCCCGGCGGCGACCAGCGGCAGCCGGGTGCGCGCCGCCACCGCCGCGACGACCTCCGCCGTGTCGGCGTCGCCCACGGCCCGGGCGGGGTCCCAGGCGCCGCTGTGCCCGCCCGCACGAGGTCCCTGCACGACGAGCCCGTCGGCGCCGAGCTCCTGCGCGGCCGCGGCCTCCTGCGGCGTCGTGACCGTCACCAGGACGAGGGACCCGACCGCCTGCAGGGCGGCGACGTCGGCCGCGGGCGGCGGCCCGAACGTGCACGACACGACGGGCACCGGGTCACGGCGCAGCACGTCGACCTTGGCCGCCCACGCGTCGTCGTCGGCCGCGGGCACCGCGCCCGGGTCGAGGGTCACGCCCAGCGCCGCGGCCTCGGGCGCGAGCCTCCGGGCGTAGGCCGCGAGCGCCGTGGGGTCGAGGGTGGGGGTGCCGGTCGGCGGCGGGACGAAGAGGTTGACGCCGAAGGGGCGTCCGTGGGCGTGGGCGGCGCGGACCTGTGCGGCGAGGGCGTCGGGGGTCTGGTAGCCGCCGGCGAGGAAGGCGAGGGCGCCGGCGTCGGTGGTGGCGGCGAGGAGGTCGTGCGTGGTGGCGCCGCCGGCCATGGGGGCGGCGACGAGGGGCAGGTCGGTGTCGAGGAGGCGGGTGGCCGTCGGTGGCGTGGTCGGCATGCTGCCATCGTGCCCCCGTGCCGTCGTAGGGTCCGGTCATGACGCGGACGGACGATGCCAGTTCCCGGAGCTCTGTGCCTTCGTCGGAGGGGTCGCCCTCGGGGAGTCCGCTCTCTGGGCGGTTGGCCCTCGGGCGGCTGGTCTCGCACGTGCGGCAGGCGGGTGACGGTGTGGTGTCGACGCTGGGGCCGGACGGGGGGCCGCAGGCGGCGTACCTGGCGGTGGCGGTGACGGACGCGGGTGAGCTGGTGTTCGACGCTCGGGTGGGGTCGCGCAAGGTGGTGAACGTGGCCCGGGACGCACGGGTCGCCGTGGTGGTGGGCGGCGCGGGTGGGACGACGTTGCAGGTGCAGGGGGTGGCGGACGTGCCGTCGGGCGTGGACCGGGAGCGGTGTGTGGCGGCGTACGCGGCGGCGTTCCCGCAGTTCGCGGGGTCGTTGGCGGACCCGGGGATCGTGGTGCTGCGGGTGCGGGTCCGGTGGGCGCGGTGGGGTGACTTCCGGGTGTCTCCGCCGGTGCTGGAGGAGGCGTCGGGGGGTGTGCGTGCCTGACGGTCCCCGTGTGGTGCGGCTCGTGGATCCGCCGGGGGTGAGGTGCGTGCCCGGCCGTCCTGTCGGGACGGGTGCCCTGGTGCTGGCTGGGTCGAGCGGTCGGGTGGACGAGGGGCGGGCGCGACTCCTGGCCCGGCACGGGGTGCTGGCGGAGTCGGTGCGCTGGTTCGGGGGCCCTGGGCAGCACGCCGGCGCGTGGGAGATCCCGGTGGAGACGTTCGTGCGCCGTGTGGAGGCGCTCGTGTCCGGGTGGGTGCCGGCCGACGACCCGCCGTCGTTCCGGGAGCTGTACCGGTTGTCGAGGGAGGCCGATCCCGGGCGGGTCGCCGCGGCCGCGATCGCGGCGGAGCGCGTCCCGGAGGTGGTGCTCGTCGCGGGTGGCGACGACCGGGTGTGGCCGGCGGCGGCGCACGCGGAGGCGATTGCGGCGCGCCGGGCCCGGCACGGGCTGGCGACGACGGTCGTGACGGATGCCGAGGCGGGTCACCGGGTGGTGCTGCCGGGCGAGCCCCGGGTCGCGGGCGGGATGGCGATGCGCCGGGGCGGCACGGAGGCGGCGGACCGGCGGCTCGGCGCGGCCGCGTGGGCGGCCGTGCGCGAGGTGCTGCGGCTCCCCGGTGTCGAGGCCTGACGGGGTGTGACCCTGCCCTTGATCCCGATGTCCCGGACCGGCCGGGCGGTCAGCGCCAGCCGAGGGCGGGCGCGACGTGCTGGACGACGTTCTCGATGATGTGGGCGTTGTAGTCGACGCCGAGCTGGTTGGGCACGGTGAGCAGCAGGGTGTCGGCGGCGGCGACGGCTTCGTCGGTGGCGAGGTCGGCGACGATGGCGTCGAGGTCGCCGGCGTAGGTCTTGCCGAACCGGGAGCGGACGCCCTCGAGGAGGCCGACCTGGTCGGTGCTGGCGGTCTCCGTGCCGAAGTAGGCGCGGTCGCGGTCGTCGGTGAGGGGGAAGATGCTGCGCGAGACGGAGACGCGGGGCTCGCGCTGGTGCCCGGCGGCCTTCCAGGCGTCGCGGTAGCGCTGGATCTGCTCGGCCTGCAGGCGGTGGAACGGCACGCCCGTGTCCTCGGACAGCAGGGTGGAGCTCATGAGGTTCATGCCCTGCGCGGCGGCCTGTTCGGCGGTGGCGCGGGTGCCGGCACCCCACCAGATGCGCTCGCGCAGCCCCTCGGAGTGGGGCTCGACGCGCAGCAGGCCGGGCGGGTTGGGGAACATGGGGCGCGGGTTGGGCTCGGCGAAGCCCTCGCCCTCGAGCACCTCGAGGAACCGGGCGGTGTGGCGGCGGGCCATGTCGGCGTCGGACTCCCCCGGCCGGGGCTCGTGCCCGAGGTGGCGGTACCCGTCGACGACCTGCTCGGGCGACCCGCGGCTGATGCCGAGCTGCAGGCGCCCGCCGGAGATGAGGTCGGCGGCGCCGGCGTCCTCCGCCATGTACAGGGGGTTCTCGTAGCGCATGTCGATGACGGCGGTGCCGATCTCGATGCGGCTGGTGCGGGCGCCGACGGCGGCGAGCAGCGGGAACGGGGACGCGAGCTGGCGGGCGAAGTGGTGCACGCGGAAGTACGCGCCGTCGGCGCCGAGCTCCTCCGCGGCGACGGCGAGGTCGATCGACTGCAGGAGGGCGTCGGACGCGGAGCGGGTGGCGGACTGCGGGTGCGGTGTCCAGTGGCCGAAGGAGAGGAATCCGAGGTTCTTCACGGGGGCGTCAACCTCCTGGGCGTCGGGGGGCTTCCCGGTCGTTCTCGATCCTTGCCGTGGTCGGCCCTGTTCGCCCGTGCGACGTCGCTCCGCCCAGGTGGTGGCGCACCTTCGGAGCGCTCCGAGGGTGCACGACCGCCTGCTCGGTGGTGTGGCGGCGACGGCGTGGCGGCATCCCGGGTGCTTTTGCCCGTGCCGCGGGGTCCGCGGCGCCCCTAGCCTGGGCGCATGACCCTCGCTCACGACGTCGCCGGTGACCCCGGCGCGCCCGCCGTCCTGCTGGTGCACGCCGGCGTGGCCGACCGCCGCATGTGGGACGCCGTCGTCCCCGCCCTCGCCCGTACGTTCCGGGTGATCCGCCCCGACCTGCGCGGCTTCGGCGACTCGCCGCTGCCGGTGGGTGCCGGCCCGACGGCGGACGGCGAGCCCGCCCACCGGTACACGAACGCGGGCGACCTGGCCGCCCTGCTGGACGAGCTCGGCGTGGCCGATGCCGCTGTCGTCGGTTCGTCGTTCGGTGGGAAGGTCGCCCTCGAGCTGACCACGGCACACCCCGGGCTGGTGCGCGAGCTGGTGCTGCTGTGCCCGGCGGCGCCCGGCGTCCCCGACACGGACACGTCCGACGCGTTCGACGCCGAGGAGGGGCGCCTGCTCGAGGCCGGCGACGTGGAGGGTGCGGTACGGCTCAACGTGGCGACGTGGCTCGGCCCGGACGCCGACGACGCCGCCCGGGACGCGCTCGCGACCATGCAGCGGCGGGCGTTCGAGGTCCAGCTCGCCGCGGACGCGGCCGCGAGCGCCGCGGGGGCGCCGGAGCCGGGCCCGGACGGCGTGGAGGTCGACCTGCCGGGGATCCACGTGCCGACGTTCGTCGTCCAGGGGGCGCACGACATGGACCTGCTGCGCGCGTGCGCCCGGCACGTGGCCGACGAGGTGCCGGGGGCCGAGCTGTCGGTGCTGGACTGGGCGGGGCACCTGCCCGTGCTGGAGCGGCCGGACGCGGTGCAGGCGCTGCTGCTGGACGTGCTGCGCGACGACCCGACGGTGCACGCCCCCTGACGGCGCCGTCGACCGGCGTGGGGTGACCGGGAAGCCCTGCATGGTGGCCCGGGCCCGAGGGCGAGGTCAGCGGGCGAGCCACTGGTCGTGCACGATCTTGACGACGAGGCCGACGACGACGATCAGCAGGACGGCGCGCACGAACCCGGCGCCGCGGGCGAGCGCGGTGCGCGCGCCGACGATGCCGCCCGCGACGTTCGCCACGGCCATGCCCGCACCGAGCAGCCACAGCACGTGCCCGAGGAGGCCGAACAGGGCGAGCGCGCCCAGGTCGCTGCCGATGCTCACGACCTTCGCCATCGCAGACCCGCGCAGGAAGTCGGTGCCCAGCGCGGTGACGAACAGGGCGACGAGCAGCACCCCCGTGCCGGAGCCGACGACGCCGCTGTAGAACCCGACCGTCGAGGCCCCGACGGCGAGCACGAGGGTGGGCCGCCACGCGGGCACCGCCGTGCCGGCGCAGGGTTGAGGCCGAGGGTCGGGGCGCGGGTCGGGGTGTGCCCGGTCCCCCGGCCGGGCGACGACGGCCCACACCCCGACGGCGACGAGGGTCGCCGCGACGACGAGCACGATGACGTCGCGTGGCAGGTGGGAGGCGGTGACGGCGCCGACGAGGGCGGTGGGCAGCCCCAGGGCGGCGGCCACGAGCGCGCGCCGGCGGTCGAGGCCCACCCGGGTGACGTAGGTGACGGCGGCGCCCGACGTCCCGGTGATGGCGACGAGCTTGTTGGTGCCGAGCACGGTGGCGACGGGCACGGACGGCAGCGCCAGCATGAGCGCGGGGACCTGGACGAGCCCGCCCCCGCCGACGACGGCGTCGAGCCATCCGGCCGCGAAGGCGACGGCGATGAGCAGGCAGATGGCGGCGGGGTCGACGTGCAGGCCCATGGGGTGCTCCTCGGTGCGTGCTGCGGTGCGTTCCTCGCCGGCGTCCACCGAGCCTGGCCGTCCGGCGGGAGCCTCGGGCGGCGGGGACCGGGGGTCCACCGTCCGGTGGACGACACGGCCCGGGGGTGCGGTCGACGATGGTGCGGACGGTGGTGCGGACGGTGGTGCGAGGGACGAGGGTGGAAGGCAGGTGGCCGCTGTGCTGGCCGCTGGGTCGGTGACCGGGTGCCGGGGGCGCCGGGGGTGCGGCGCCGCCGTACACGGAGCCAGAGGGTGACTCGCGGCGCGGTGACACGGACCGGGCGCACATTCGACGAGGGTGCAAGGTCGGGTGCCCGGTGCCGGGGGCGACTAGCGTGGGACGGCGGAGACCAGGGCGGTGGCGGCATGCTCACGATCGACCTCACGGCGGAGGACCTGACGCGCCTGCGCGTGGCCGCCCGCCCCGACCCGATGTGGGACGTCGTCCTGAGCCTGCACCTGCTGCAGAACCGGCAGGCCGCGATCGCGTTCGACCCGTGGCGCAGCCAGGTGCGCGCGCGGGTCGTGGAAGCGGGGCTGGCCCGGACCGTCGCGGCGCTGGCCCGGCTGGCGCCGTGGGCGTCCTACTTCCCCGACTTCCTCACGCCGACCCCGACGGATCTGGGCAGCGGCTCCGCGACGCCGGTCGAGGTGGCGGTGGACCGGGTGGCGAGCACGCCGCGGCAGCGGCTGACGCGCGAGCTCGCGGTGACGTTCCCGGCGGGCGCGCCGTCGTGGGTGCGGCGCATCGCGAGCGGGGAGACGGAGGCGATGCGCTGGCTCGCCGGGGCGCTGCACCGCTACCACGACGTGGCCGTGGCCCCCTACGCGCCGGCGACGGGCGTGGCCGTCGCGGCCGACCAGGTGGCCCGCGACGCGGCCCTGCGGCGCGGCGGCGTGCGGGGTCTGATGGCAAGCTTCGACCCGGTGCTGCGGCGCGTCGACGACGGCACGTGGGCCGGCCGGTACCCGGTGACGCGGGCCCTGCCGCTGCGGGGCCGGCCCCTGACGGTGATCCCGTCGGTGTTCTGCGTGCTCGCGCCCGTGGCGCTCGCGGACGAGGCCCTGGACCCGGCGCTGGTGTACCCGGTGGCCCCGGCGCCCGGCTGGCTGGCCTGCGCCGACGCCGTCGACGGGGAACGGCCCCCGGTGGCGCACCTCATCGGCCCGACCCGAGCCCGCGTGCTCGAGGTGCTGGACGTGGGCCGCACGACCACGGCGCTCGCCCGGGTGCTGGACCTGACCCCCGCGACCGCGAGCCGGCACGCGACGGTGCTGCGCGAGGCCGGGCTGGTCTCCTCCCAGCGGCAGGGCAACTGCGTGGTGCACACGCGCACCCCGCTCGGCGACGCGCTGCTCGCCGGGCACCTCGCCTGACCGCGCGTCTCGCCTGAGCGGGCCAACAGCTCAGCGCGGACGACACCTGGGCAGGCGACACCTGGGCGAAACACGCGCGGGGCAGGATGTGGGCGTGATCATCGCCCCCGAGGTGCCGGGCCGGGCGGACGTGCGCGCCCTGCTGGCCGAGCACCTGGCCGACATGCACGCCACGTCCCCCGCAGAGTCGGTGCACGCGCTCGACCTCGCCGCGCTGCGGGCCCCCACGGTGACGTTCCTGACGGCGCGCGACGCCGACGGCGTCCTGCTCGGCTGCGGGGCGCTGAGCGAGCTGGAGCCGGCGGCGCCCGACGGTGGGCCAAGCAGACCAAGCGGGCCAGGCTGCCGGCCGGGAGGCCACGGCGAGGTGAAGTCGATGCGCACGGCGCGCACGGCCCGTGGCCGGGGCGTGGCGGGAGCGGTGCTGGGGCGCCTGGTCGACCTGGCGCGCGAGCGCGGGTACGCACGGGTCAGCCTCGAGACCGGCCCGCAGGAGTACTTCGCGGCCGCGAGACGGCTGTACGCGCGGCACGGGTTCGTCCCCTGCGGGCCGTTCGGCGCGTACTCCCTCGACCCGTGCAGCGTGTTCTTCGGCCTCGACCTGCGCCGCGACGGCGACGCCCTCCCGGGGCCGGTGCGCGCCGAGGGTGTCGGCCCCGCCGCCTAGCCTCGCGGGATGGGCGACACCGGCCGCACCCCACCGACCTCCGCCACGGCGAGCGCCGCGAGCGCCGTGGGCGCCGACGCCCCTGGGCCGCGAGCGCCCGCCGGGCAGGACGTGCTCCTGGACCGCCGGTTCGTGTGGCGGGGCCGTGCGGTCGCGTGGACGGCGTTCGGCTCCGGCCCGCCGCTCGTGTTCTGCCACGGCACGCCCTGGTCGTCGTGGCTGTGGGAGCCGTACGCGCGCGCCCTGGCCGCCGAGTTCACCGTGCACCTGTGGGACATGCCGGGCTACGGCGCGTCGTCGATGGACCCCGATCACGCCGTCGACCTGGGGGTCCAGGGCGAGGTCTTCGCCGCTCTGCTGGAGCACTGGCGCCCCTCCTGGTCGGCGCCCGGCGTGCCGCCCGGTGCCGTGCCCGTGCCGCACGTCGTGGCCCACGACTACGGCGGTGCGGTGAGCCTGCGCGCCGCGCTGCTGCACGGCGCCCGGTACGCGTCCCTGTGCCTGGTGGACGTCGTCGCGCTGCGTCCCTGGGGCTCGCCGTACTTCGCGCTCGTGCGCGAGCACGCCGACGTGTTCACCCGCACGCCCGCCGTCGTGCACCGCGGCGCTCTCGAGGCCTACGTGCGCACGGCCGCGCACCGCCCCCTGTCCGACGCGGACCTGGACGCGCTCGTGGCCCCGTGGACCGGGCCGCAGGGGCAGGCCGCGTTCTACCGGCAGATCGCCCAGGCCGACGAGCGGTACACCGCCGAGCTGGAGCCGTTGCTCGGCGCGCTGGAGGTGCCCACGCGCGTGCTGTGGGGCGCCGAGGACGCGTGGATCCCCGCCGACCGGGCGCGGCGCCTGGCCGACGCGCTGCCTCGCGCCGACATGCGCCTCGTGCCGAGCGCCGGCCACCTGGTGCAGCTCGACGCGCCGGTCGCGCTCGCCGTCGAGCTGCAGCGGTGGCTGTCCGCGCGCGGGTGATCCGGCGTGACCGGGGTCAGTACCAGGACGCGCGCGCGTGCTGGAAGATCAGGTTGGTCTCGGTGAGGGCCACGTCCGGGTCGGTGGACAGGTGCTCGATGACGAACTCGTTGAGCGCGTCGGAGTCCGCGGCGGCCACGTGCACGAAGAAGTCGTGCACGCCGCCCAGCAGGAAGACGTTCAGCACGCCGGGGAGCTCCGCGAGGCGCGCCAGGTAGGTGCTGAGCCGGGTGCGTGCGGCGCCCCTCATCTGCACGGCGATCATCGCCTGCAGCGGGTGGCCGGTGCGCGCCGGGTCCACGTCGGCGTGGAACCCGCGGATCACGCCCCGCTCGCGCAGCTGGCGCACCCGCGTCAGGCAGGTGGACGGCGCCACCCCCGCCCGGGCGGCGAGCGCGTTGTTCGGCAGGCGGGCGTCCTGCGCGAGCGCGGCGAGGATGCGCTGGTCGACGTCGTCGAGGCGCTCCGGAGCGGGGCCGCGCCGGTCCAGGCCCCACGACGGGTCGGGACGAACATCCTTCGGTCGTGACGCCCGCGCCGCGGGCCGAGACTGCCCCATGTTCGACATGGGACGAATCTACCGAAGGATGTTCGCAATCGTGGTGTCGTGCCGAATCGCGGCCTCACACTGGGAGGTGAGCGGGGTCACACACCCACGCGACCCACCGACCGACCGCGACCGCCGGCCACCGCCGCGCGGCCGCGGTCACCGAGCCTCGAAGGCGAGCTCCCATGCGCATCGGCGTCCCGAAGGAAGTCAAGAACCACGAGTACCGGGTGGCCATCACCCCGGCAGGCGTGCACGAGCTCGTCGGCCGCGGCCACCAGGTCGTCGTCCAGGCGGGCGCCGGGCTCGGCTCCGCGATCACCGACGACGAGTACCGCGCCGCGGGCGCGGACCTCGTCGACAACGCGGACACCGTGTGGGCCGGCGCCGAGACCGTGCTGAAGGTCAAGGAGCCCGTCGAGCAGGAGTACCACCGCCTGCGCCCCGGCCTGACGCTGTTCACCTACCTGCACCTCGCCGCCGACAAGGCCCTCACCGAGGAGCTCCTCGCGAGCGACGTCACCGCCGTCGCCTACGAGACGGTCCAGACCCCCGACGGGCGGCTGCCGCTGCTCGCCCCCATGTCGGAGGTCGCCGGCCGCCTCGCCCCCCAGGTCGGCGCCGCCACCCTGCTGCGCGCCGCCGGCGGGCGCGGCATCCTCCTCGGCGGCGTGCCCGGTGTCCCCGCGGGGCACGTCGTGGTCATCGGCGCCGGCGTCTCCGGCATGAACGCCGCACGCATCGCCGTCGGGCTGGGCGCGCGCGTCACCCTCCTGGACACCAACGCCGACGCCCTCAAGGCCGCCGACCGCGAGCTCGGCGGCCGCGTGCAGACCCTCGCGTCCAACCGGCTCACCCTCGCCGAGGCCGTGCTGGAGGCCGACCTCGTCGTGGGCGCCGTCCTGGTGCCCGGCGCGAAGGCCCCCGTGCTCGTCCCGAACGACCTCGTGGCGCGCATGCGCCCCGGCGCCGTCCTCGTCGACATCGCGATCGACCAGGGCGGATGCTTCGAGGACTCGCGCCCCACCACGCACGACGACCCCACGTTCCGGGTGCACGACGCGGTGTTCTACTGCGTCGCGAACATGCCCGGCGCCGTGCCGCGCACCTCCACCTACGCCCTGACGAACGTGACCCTGCCGTACGTCGTGGCGCTCGCGGACCACGGCTGGCGCGAAGCCCTGCGCCGTGACCCCGTGCTCGCGGGCGGGCTGAACGTGCACGGCGGCCGCGTCACCAACGCCGGCGTCGCGGAGGCGCACTCCCTCGAACGGGTGGACGTCGCCGACGTGCTCTGACCTTGCCGGTCGTGGGGCTGGGGCCGGGAGGCGGGAGGTTTCTTGTCGCGAGGCGCGCCATCCGGAGGCTCGTTCCTCGCCTCCTCCCGCCAGGCCCGACCAGCCTCGCGACAAGAAACCTCCCCCTCCCGGCGCTGTCACCTGTCCTTCGCGCGAGGTCCGGCCGACGAAGGAAGACCCGACGAAGGAGGCTGCCGGTCGGCGCCTGCGGGGGGAGGCAAGGGTCAGTGCCGGCGGGGCGGCAGCGGGACGCGGTCGAGGTCGGAGGCGACGGTCAGGCCGCCGTCGAACACCTCGCGGGCCTCGCGCTCGAACTCGTCGGGGAGCTCGTCGGGCACCCGGTAGCGCTGGGAGAAGTGCGTGAGCACGAGGTGTCGCACGCCGGCGCGGGCGGCGACCACGGCGGCCTGCCGGCACGTCAGGTGGGCCCAGCGGGCCGCGAGCTCGGCGTCGCGGTGCAGGAACGTCGACTCGATCACCAGCAGGTCGACGCCGTCGGCGAGCTCGAGCACCGCGTCGCACAGGCGCGTGTCCATGACGAACGCCACCGACTGTCCCGGGCGCGCGACCGAGACGGCGTCGCGCTGGACGGTGCGGCCGTCGGCCAGGGTGAGGCTGCCCTCGCGCAGCAGCCGTCCCACCGCCGGACCCGGCTCGACCCCTGCGGCCGCGAGCGCCGCCGGGTCGATCCGGACGCCGTCGGGCTCGTCCAGGCGGTAGCCGACGGCGTCGATGCGATGGTCCAGCGGCCGCGCCGTGAGGACGGGGGCGCCCGGGCCGGCGCCGCGCTCGCCCTCCACCCGGGGCAGCGTCGCAACCCGGGCCGCGACGGAGGCTGCGTCGGGCGCAGCGCTCGTGGTGGCCGGGGCGGGGCCGGTCGACGGGAAGGACACCGGCCGGAAGGCGACGCGCTCGTGGTGGTCGTAGGCGCTGGCGTGCAGCAGGTGGCGCACCCACTCCTCGCCCGAGGCGGGGAAGGAGATCGGGACGGTGTGGCGCACCTGGTCCCCCGACAGCCGCTGCGCGACGCCCGCCAGCCCCAGGGAGTGGTCGCCGTGCAGGTGGGTGATCGCGATGCGGGTGAGGTCGGTGGCCGAGACCCCGGCCAGCGTCATCTGCCGCTGGGTGCCCTCGCCGGGGTCGAACAGGATCGCGGCGTCGTCGAAGAACAGGACGTACCCGTTGTGGTTGCGCGCGCGGGTGGGCACCATGCTCGCCGTGCCGAGCACGACCAGCTCGCGTCGGGACACGTCGTGACGCGCCCGCCGCTCAGCGGCCCAGGGCGCGCCCGACGACGCGCACCAGGCCGGTGGTGACGTGCTGCACCGGGCGCCACAGGTCGCGGTCGAACACCGCAGTGCGGGTCAGCGGGCGCGGGCGCAGGCGCCCCGCGAGCCGGGGCGTCGACGACGTCGACGATGTCGACGATGTCGACGCAGCGGTCGGCGCCGGCGCGACGGCCGCGGGCCGCAGCGACGGCAGGCCCGCGAGCACGGACGGCCGGTACCGGGCACCCGGGTCCCACCGCTGGTGGAGGCGCTGCGTCGCGTCGTCGCGCGTCGGGTCGGGCATGGGGTCATCGTGGCGCGGCGGGCAGGCCCCCGCAAGGCCGCACGACGACCCGCGGCCGGGCCCGTGCGCTCAGGCCCCGGGGAAGCCCTGCGGGTTCTCCGACTGCCAGCGCCACGTGTCGGCGCACATGTCGTCGATGGTCTTGACGGCGCGCCACCCGAGCTCGTTCTGCGCGCGCGTGGGGTCGGCCCAGAAGGCGGCGAGGTCACCGGCGCGGCGCGGGCCGACCTCGTACGGCAGCTCGCGGCCCACGGCCCGCTCGAACGCGTGCAGCATCTGCAGCACGGACGTCCCCGTGCCGGTGCCGAGGTTGAAGGCGCGCACCGGCTCGGTCATCGCGTCCAGGTGGTCCAGGGCGGCGACGTGCCCGGCGGCGAGGTCCTCGACGTGCAGGTAGTCGCGCTCGCAGGTGCCGTCCGCGGTCGGGTAGTCGTCGCCGAAGACGACGAGCTTGTCGCGCTTGCCGACGGCGACCTGCGCCAGGAACGGCATGAGGTTGTTGGGGATGCCCTGCGGGTCCTCGCCGATCTGCCCCGACGGGTGCGCGCCCACGGGGTTGAAGTAGCGCAGCAGCGCCACCTTGAGCCTGCCGACCGCGACCGCGGCGTCGGCCATGATCCGCTCGATCATCACCTTCGTCTGCCCGTACGGCGAGGAGGACGACAGGTACTCGTAGTCCTCGCGGTAGGGCACGGGGGCCTTCTCCCCGTACACGGTGGCCGAGGAGGAGAACACCAGCCGCGGCACGTCGTGGCGGCGCATCGCCTCCAGCAGCGACAGCGTCGAGTCGAGGTTGTTGCGGTAGTACTCCAGCGGCTTCGCCACCGACTCCCCCACGGCCTTGAAGCCGGCGAAGTGCACGACGGCGTCGAACTTCTCGTGCGCGAACAGCCGTTCCGTCTTCTCCGCGTCGGTGAGGTCGATCGCGTGCACCGGCACGTGCACCCCCGACAGCGACTCCACGCGGCCCATCACCGTGGGCTTGGAGTTGGAGAAGTCGTCGACAACGACGACGTCGTGCCCGGAGGCGACGAGGGACAGGACCGTGTGGGAGCCGATGTACCCGGCGCCGCCGGAGACCAGAACGCGCATGGGCCCAGCCTAGGGCGTGGGGCCGCCGTCCTCGGACGGCGTCCGCACCCCGGGCCGGGCCCGTGCGCGTCGTGCTCTTCTGTGACCGTCAGCGGCCCGTCGGCGGCCCGTCAGCCGCCGAGGAGCTCGGTGAAGCTCGGCGTGGCGGCGAACGGGTCGGCGGGCCCCTCGTTCTCCCGGCGGGCGACGCGCTGCGCCAGCTCGCGGCCGGCGCGGGCGATGCGCTTCGGCAGGCCGGCGCCGGGGTCGTCGGCGCTCGCGGCCCAGTCGTCCGTGGCCGCGAACACGCTGGTGGGCACGACGTCGGCGCGCAGGTAGGTGAACAACGGGCGCACGGCGTACTCGAGGGCCAGGGAGTGGCGGGCGGTGCCGCCGGTGGCGCCGAGCAGCACGGGCATGCCGGTCAGGGAGTCGGGGTCGACGACGTCCCAGAACGACTTGAACAGACCCGAGTAGCTCGTGGTGAAGATGGGCGAGACGGCGACGAGGCCGTCCGCGCCCGTCACGGTCTCCAGCGCGCGGGCCAGGTCGCCGGTCGGGAACCGGGTCAGCATCGCGTCGACGACGGCGTGGGCGACGTCGCGCAGCTCGATCGTCTCGACCCGCACGCTGTGCCCGGCGTCCTGGAGCTCCCGCACGGTGGCGTCCGCGAGCCGGTCCGCCAGCAGCCGCGTGGACGACGGCTGCGACAGGCCCGCCGAGACGACGGCGAGGGTGCGGGTGGGGGTCTGGATGCCCGAGGGCCCCGAGGACATGGTCATGCGCGTGCCTCCTGCTGGGTGGTGCCTGCCGTGCCGGCGGCGGGCTGGGTGCCCTCGGCAACGGTACCGGTGTACGGGTCCGAGGTGTCGCCGACGTGGGTGGCGCCGGCCTCGCCCGTGGCGCGGGCGGCGGCGACGCGCTCGGCGTGCGTCGGCGGGTTCAGCGGCACGTCGGCGGGGCGCTTGGCCTCGACGATCTTGCGCAGCTCGGGCACGACGTCCTCGGCGAGGAGGTCGATCTGCTCGAGCACCGACTTCAGGGGCAGCCCGGCGTGGTCGACGAGGAACAGCTGGCGCTGGTAGTAGCCCACCTCGTCCACGAACGACGCGTACCGGTCGATGACCTGCTGCGGGGAGCCGACCGTCAGCGGCGTCTCGCGCGTGAAGTCCTCCATCGACGGGCCGTGCCCGTACACGGGCGCCTCGTCGAAGTAGGGGCGGAACTCGTTCCACGCGTCCTGCGAGCGCTTGCGCATGAACACCTGGCCGCCGAGGCCCACGATCGCCTGGTCGGCGCGGCCGTGGCCGTAGTGCTCGAACCGCTGGCGGTAGAACCGCACCATCTGCCGCGTGTGGTGCATGGGCCAGAAGATGTTGTTGTGCAGGAAGCCGTCACCGTAGAACGCGGCCTGCTCGGCGATCTCGGGGCTGCGGATCGAGCCGTGCCACACGAACGGCGGGACGCCGTCCAGCGGCCGCGGGGTGGAGGTGAAGCCCTGCAGCGGGGTGCGGAACTTGCCCTCCCAGTCCACGACGTCCTCGGTCCACAGGCGGCGCAGCAGCGCGTAGTTCTCCACGGCCAGCGGGATGCCCTGGCGGATGTCCTGCCCGAACCACGGGTAGACGGGCCCGGTGTTGCCGCGGCCCATCATGAGGTCCATGCGCCCGTCGGAGATGACCTGGAGCATCGCGTACTCCTCGGCAAGGCGCACCGGGTCGTTGGTGGTGATCAGCGTGGTGGCCGTCGACAGGGTGATGTGCTTCGTGACGCCCGCCAGGTAACCGAGCATCGTCGTCGGCGAGGACGCCACGAACGGCGGGTCGTGGTGCTCGCCCGTGGCGAAGACGTCCAGGCCCGCCTCGTCGGCGTGCCGGGCGATAGTGAGCATGTTGCGCACCCGCTCGGTGTCGTCCGGCGTGCGGCCCGTCGTGGGGTCGGTGGTGACGTCGCTGACGGAGAAGATTCCGAACTGCACGGCTGCGCTCCCTGCTCGTGGACTGCTCCTGGGTCCTGACCTGACGCCCAGGTCCATGCGTTTGCATGTACATGCGGCTGAACCGCGGCACCCGCCCCGTTGTTCCCCGCCGTCCGCCGACCACAGGTGACGTCGCGCACAAAGGGCGCCCGCAGGGCGGTCTCGAGTTGCGTCAGACGCGCCGACTGGCCAGCCTGAGGGGGCAACCGTCACGTCCACCGCCACCATGCCCATTCTCCGGCACTCGGTGTGGACCGTGCTTCACGGGACCTTCACGGACCGCCGGAACATCCCCCGGTAGGGCCGCGTTGGAACCTCAGGCCCCTTCCCACCGACCTCCAGGAGGACGACATGCCCGACCGGTCCCTGCGCGGCATGAGCATCGGCAGCAAGAGCATGGAGTCCGACGAGGGCGTGGACTTCGCCCCGCGGTTCCAGGCCCACTACGACTGCCCCAACGGTCACACCATCATCCTGCCCTTCTCCACCGAGGCCGAGGTGCCGCCGGTGTGGGAGTGCCGGTGCGGCGAGGAGGCGCTCCTGCGCGACGCCGAGCGCCCCGAGGTGAAGCCCGGCAAGCCGCAGCGCACCCACTGGGACATGCTGCTCGAGCGCCGCACCGTCGCCGAGCTGGAGGAGCTCCTCGACGAGCGCCTCGAGCTGCTGCGCGCCGGCAAGCTGCGCCGCAGCGCCTGACCTGACACGCCAGAAGGGGGGGGGCCCCCCCCCGGGGGCCCCCCCCCCAGCCGGGTGCCCCGGGGAGCCGCGGGGGGCCCGCCCCCCGG
>NZ_JBHWYY010000024.1:0-37149 GCF_042728595.1 Isoptericola sp. NPDC060185
CACGTTCTGAGCGTGCAGAACGTGCGCAACCGCCTGTTCGGCACGACGGCGGAGGGTCGCGTCGGGAAGAGTGGGCGCCATGGAGCGGGCATGGACGCGGTAGGCGGGGTGGTCGGCGGGTTCTTCGCGTTCGTGTCGACGGTGGCGATGCTGGCGCTGCTGGCGTGGACGGCGCGGCGCGTGATGGGCGCGCCGGTGGGCTGGATCCGCGCGGCGCTGGTCTCGCTCGTCGCGATCACGGGGGCGTCCGCCGCGCTGACCGGCGGGCTGCGCGCCGCCGGGTGGTGGGACGACGACGGCGTGCTGGCCGTGGACCCGGGGGTCGCGTTCGTCGCGATCGTCGTCGTGTTCGCGTGGGCGTTCGTGTTGGGGCTGTGCGTGCTCCTCGTCCTGGAGCTGCTGGTGCCCACCGGCACGTTGCCCACGCCGTGGCGCGCGGTGCGGCGGCTGCGGCAGGGGCGCCGCGAGACGCGCCGGTACGCGCAGGTCGTGACGATCGCCGTGCGGCACGGGCTCGGGGGCGCCTTCCGTCGCACGCGCGGCGCCGACGGCGGGACGGCGTCGCGGTCGGACCTGCACCGGCTCGCGCTCGGGCTGCGCGACACCCTCACCGACGCGGGCGTCACCTTCGTGAAGTTCGGTCAGATGCTCTCCACCCGCCGCGACCTGCTGCCCGACGCGATCACCGAGACGCTCGCGACGCTGCAGAGCGACGTCCCGCCCGCGCCGTGGGAGCAGGTGGAACCGCTGGTGGAGGCTGGGCTCGGCCGGCCGGTGGCCGAGGTGTTCGCCGCGTTCGACCCCCAGCCGCTGGCTTCCGCGTCCGTCGGGCAGGTGCACGCCGCGCGGCTGCTCGACGGCCGCGAGGTCGTGGTCAAGGTGCAGCGTCCCGGCGCGCGCGAGCAGGTGGCCGTGGACCTCGCCATCCTGGGCCGCCTCGCGCGCCGCGTGGAACGGGACACGGCGTGGGGCCGCTCGCTCGGCGTCGTCGCGCTGGCCGACGGGTTCGCCGCCTCGCTGCGCGAGGAGCTGGACTACGCGGTCGAGGCGGAGAACACGCGGGCACTGCGCGCCGCGCTCGACGTCGTGACGCACGACGGTGCGTCGTCGGGCCCGCTGGTCGTGGTGCCGCAGGTGGTCGACGGGCCGTCGGGGGACACGCTGCTGGTCCTGGAGCGGCTCGACGGCGTCCCCGTGGGCCGGGCGCAGGACCTCCTGGCCGCGCTCGACGACGCGACCCGCACTGACCTCGCCGACCGGATGCTGCGGGCCGCGCTCGAACAGCTCCTGGTGGCCGGCACCTTTCACGCCGACCTGCACCCCGGCAACGTGCTCGTCACGGCCGACGGCGGCCTGGCGCTGCTCGACATGGGCTCGGTGGGCCGCCTCGGCGAGCCCGAGCGGATCGCCCTCGGCGCGCTGCTGCTCGCGATCGAGGGCGACGACGCCATCGCCGCGACCGACGCCCTGCTGGAGCTGCTCGACGCGCCCGCCGGGCTCGACGCGCGTCGGCTGGAGCGGGAGGTGGGGCAGCTGGTGCTGCGGTTCCGCGCGGGCGCCGGCGCCGGGGCCGTGTTCGCGGCGCTCGTGCGGCTGGTCACGTCGGCGGGCATCGCGGTGCCGCCGCAGGTCGCCGCGGCGTTCCGTACCTTCGCGTCGCTGGAGGGCACGCTCGACCTGCTGTGCCCCGGCTACGACCTCGTCGCCGCGGCCCGCGCCCAGGGTCAGCCGCTGCTCAACCGCCTGGTGACGCCGGCGACCGTGCGGCGCAAGGCCACCCAGCAGCTCCTCGGGTTCGCGCCCGAGCTGGAGCGCCTGCCCCGGCGCGTGACCGGCCTGCTGCGCGACCTCGAGGAGGGACGCTTCACCGTCACCGTCCGCGCGTTCTCCGACCCCGCCGACCGCGCGTTCCTGTCCGGGCTGGTGCAGCAGGTGATCATGACGCTCGTCGCCGTGGGCGCGGTGGTCGGCGCCGTCGTCCTGTTCGTCGCCGACGGGGGCCCGATGCTCGCGCCCGAGGTGTCGTGGTTCAGCGTGCTCGGCGCGGCGCTCGCGTTCGTCGGGACGGTGCTCGCGGTGCGGGTGCTGGTGTTCGCGTTCCGCGGCACGACGCGCGACCGCTGGTGAGCGCCCGCCGCTGGCGGCGCCGTCGGACGGGGGCATGATCGGGACATGAGATACGCGGAGCACATCTCCGAGCTCGTCGGGCACACCCCGCTCGTCCGGCTGACCCGTGTCACGGAGGGCCTGAGCGCGACGATCCTCGCTAAGGTCGAGTACGTGAACCCCGGCGGCTCGGTCAAGGACCGCATCGCGCTGAAGATGATCGAGGCGGCCGAGGCCTCGGGCGCGCTGCGGCCGGGCGGCACGATCGTCGAGCCGACGTCGGGCAACACGGGCGTGGGCCTCGCCCTCGTCGCGCAGCGCAAGGGCTACGACTGCGTGTTCGTCTGCCCGGACAAGGTGAGCGAGGACAAGCGGGACGTGCTGCGCGCCTACGGCGCGCGCGTCGTCGTGACGCCCACCGCCGTGCCGCCCGACCACCCCGACTCGTACTACTCGGTCTCCGACCGGCTGGTCGCGGAGATCCCCGGCGCGTGGAAGCCCGACCAGTACGCCAACCCGAACGGGCCCCGGTCGCACTACGAGTCCACCGGCCCCGAGGTGTGGGCGGACACGGACGGCCGCGTGACGCACTTCGTCGCGGGTGTCGGCACCGGCGGCACGATCACCGGCACGGGCCGCTACCTCAAGGAGGTCTCCGCGGACCGCGCGGCCGCCGACGGCGGGCGGGTGCGCGTCGTCGGCGCCGACCCCGCCGGGTCGGTCTACTCCGGCGGCGACGGGCGTCCGTACCTCGTCGAGGGCGTGGGGGAGGACTTCTGGCCCGCGGCCTACGACCCGCGGGTGCCGGACGAGGTCATCGCCGTGACCGACGCGGACTCGTTCGCCATGACCCGGCGGCTGGCCCGTGAGGAGGGCCTGCTGGTGGGCGGGTCGTGCGGGATGGCGGTCCAGGCGGCGCTGCGCCTCGCGCGGCGGCTCGAGGACGAGGACGCGGCCGCGGCGGCGCGCGCCGTGATCGTCGTGCTGCTGCCCGACGGGGGGCGCGGGTACCTCTCGAAGATCTTCTCCGACACGTGGATGCGCTCGTACGGCTTCCTGCCCGACGAGCAGGGCGTGACCGCCGGCGACATCCTGCGCGCGAAGGACGGCCGCCTGCCCGACCTCGTGCACACGCACCCGAGCGAGACGGTGCGCGACGCGATCGAGATCCTCCGCGAGTACGGCGTCTCGCAGATGCCCGTGGTCGGGGCCGAACCGCCGGTGAAGATCGGCGAGGTGGCGGGCGCGGTGAGCGAGCGCGCGCTGCTCGACGCCGTGTTCGCCGGCCGCGCGGGCCTCGCGGACCGCGTCGACGCGCACATGCAGCCGCGCTTCCCGCTCATCGGCGCCGGCGAGGGCGTCGAGGCCGTGCGCGCCGCGCTGCACGACGACGACGCGCTGCTGGTCGTCGAGGACGGCGACCCGGTCGGCGTCCTCACCCGGCACGACCTCCTCGGGTTCGTCGCGGGCCGGTGACCGCGCCCGTGCGTACGCTGGCCGGGTGACCACGACGAGCGAGCACGGCGGCGAGCACCCCGACTGGACCACGACGGGCTTCTCGACGCGCGCGATCCACGCCGGCCAGGACCCGGACCCGACCACCGGCGCCGTGGTGCCGCCCATCCACCAGGTCTCCACCTACAAGCAGGACGGCGTGGGCGGCCTGCGCGGCGGGTACGAGTACTCCCGGTCGGCCAACCCCACGCGGACCGCGCTCGAGGAAGCCCTCGCCGCGGCGGAGTCGGGCGGGCTCGACGTGCCCGCCCGCGGGTTCGCGTTCGCCTCGGGCCTGGCCGCCGAGGACACGCTGCTGCGCGCGGTGCTGCGCCCGGGGGACCACGTGGTGGTGCCCGACGACGCGTACGGCGGCACCTACCGGCTGGTCGCCCGGGTGTTCGGCCCGTGGGGGATCGAGCACACGCCGGTCGACCTCACCGACGTCGCCGCCGTCCGTGCCGCGGTGCGGCCCGAGACCCGGGTGCTGTGGGTCGAGACGCCCACCAACCCGCTCCTCGGCGTCAGCGACCTGGCGGCGCTCGCGGGCGTCGCGCGCGAGGCCGGTGCCCTCCTCGTCGTCGACAACACGTTCGCCACCCCGTACCTGCAGCAGCCGCTCGCGCTCGGCGCCGACGTCGTCGTGCACTCGACGACCAAGTACATCGGCGGGCACAGTGACGTCGTCGGGGGAGCGCTCGTCGTCGGGGCGGGCGCGGTGCTGCCGGGCGGCCTCGAGTCGCCCGCGGGGGGCACGGACGTCGCCGGCGCCGTCGGCTTCCACCAGAACTCCTCGGGCGCCGTCGCGGGCCCGTTCGACGCCTGGCTCACGCTGCGTGGGCTCAAGACGCTCGCCGTGCGCATGGACCGCCACCAGGCGAACGCGGCCGCGGTCGCGGACTTCCTCGCCGGGCACCCCGCGGTGGCCGCGGTGATCTACCCGGGCCTCGCGTCCCACCCGGGCCACGAGGTCGCCGCCCGTCAGATGCGCGGCTTCGGCGGCATGGTCTCGTTCCGGGCGGGCAGCGAGGCGAGGGCGCTCGACGTGTGCGCGCGGACGCGGGTCTTCACGCTCGCCGAGTCGCTCGGCGGCGTGGAGTCCCTCGTCGAGCACCCCGGCCGGATGACGCACGGCTCGGTCGCCGGGACGTCGCTCGAGGTCCCGGACGACCTGGTGCGCCTCTCGGTCGGGATCGAGGACGTGGAGGACCTGGTCGCGGACCTCGACCAGGCGCTCGCCTGACGGCGGCGGGCGTCAGCCGCGCACCACGGTGACGGGGCAGGGGCCGAAGTCGAGCACCTGGCGGCTGACGGAGCCGAGCAGCAGCCGGTCGAAGCCGCCGAGGCCGCGCGCCCCGACGACGAGCCGATCGGCGCCCTGGGCCGCGAGCACGAGCTGCTTGGCCGCCTGCCCGTGCGCGATGCGGCGCACGAGGCGCTCGGGCGGCAGCGTCGACCCGGCGGCGCGGACCGCCTCGGCGAGGGAGTCGGTGGCGAACTTCTCGTAGTCCTCGATGGGCGGCGCCCAACCCCAGGACCCGGGCAGCGGGGCCAGCGTGGTGATCTGCCAGGCGAAGATCGCCTCGACCGACGCGCCCGTGCGGCCCGCGACCTCGCACGCGTGCCGCAGCGCGGCCACGCTCGGGGCGGACGTGTCCACGCCGACGACGATGCGCGGCGCCTGGCCGTCCGCAGCGGCCGCGTCGTCGGGCTCGCCGTCCGGGTCGCCGTGGCGCACCACGGTGACGGGCACGCGGGCGTGCTCGACGACGGTCGTGGAGACCGAGCCCAGCACCGCGCGGCCCAGGCGGCCCCGGCGTCGCCGGCCGAGGACCAGCATGTCGGCGTCCTCGCCGAGCTCGAGCAGGGCGTCGGCCGCGGGCCCCGGGCGTGCGACGACGGAGCCGTCCACCTCCAGCCCGGTGCGGGCTCGGGCGGCGTCGAGCAGGCCCTGCGCCTCCTCGCGCGCCGGCGCGAGCGCCACCTCGTGCGCGGCGGCGCTGGCCCCCTTGCCCGCACCCGCGGTCACCATGACCACCGTCAGGGGCACGGCCGCCGACGCGGCCTCGCCCACCGCCCAGTCCAGGGCCTCGTCCGACTCGGCCGACCCGTTCACCCCGACCACGATGCCGCGCATCGGTCACCCCGACTCTCTCGTCGCGTGGCGCCGCCCGTCGCGGGACGACGCGCCCTGGTCTGCAGGATAGGTCGGGCCCCGCCCCGCGTCAGGGCGGGGCGGCGGGACATCGATCACGCGCCGGCGTCGTGATGCCGTCGTGGCGGGTCGTCCGGACCTGCGGGGGGCTCGGCGAGGGCCGCCGCGTACGCGCGCGGGTCGGCCCGCGTCTGCTCGGCGACCAGGACCGTCCCGGGAGCGAGCCGGCGCAGGTAGCCGGTCGCGATGGGCAGGACGAAGACCCTGCGCAGGGCCGTGGCGGCGTCGCCGGCGAGGGCCTCCGGCGGTGCCTCCCGGTGGCCGACCGCCTCGACCTCGGCGCGGGCGATCCGCTCGGCGTGCCCGCTCGCCCAGGCCGACACCACGTGCGGGTCGGGGACGTCGTCGGGCCGCGTCACCCACCACGGGTCGGGCCGCGGGCCGCCGCCGAGCGACGCGAGGGCCTCGGTCCATCGGACGTCCCACTCGGGCGCGAGGGCCTCGCGGGGCCGCGGTGTGCCGGGGAGGGCGGCCGGCTGACCGACCGCGGCCGGGACGTCGGGCGCGACGCCGAGCCGCCACAGCGCCCGCAGGTACAGCAGGTGCAGGAGCGGCTTGGGCACGTCGAGCGTCAGCGGCTCGGGCGGCGACCGGTGGCGCACGACGACGGCCCGCTCAGTCGCCCGCGGGCGGCGGGTCCTCGCTGCCGCGGCGGCGCCGCGGCTTCCCGGTCAGGAGGTCGTCCACCTGCTGCGTCACGACCTCCACCCGGTCGACCAGGTCCGCCGGGCCGGTGATCACGAGGGCGCGGTCGGCCGCCGCCACGTACACGGCGGTGGTGTCGCGGGCGGTGACGCGCACGCAGGCGGTGTCCTCGCCGTCGACGGCGAACGTGCCCTCGTCGAGGGGCGCCTCGTCCACCTCGGCGACGAGGGCGCGCATGGCGCTGCGGTAGTCCTGGAAGGAGTCGGCGAAGTCGGGCGTGCCGCCGGCGGTCCCGCCCTCGGCGCCCGAGGGGTCCGGCTCGACGGGCGCGGCGATGTCTGCGTGGAGCGGGGCGGCGAGGGCGCCGCTGCACGCGGCCCGCACGACGTCCTCGACGTCGTCGTCCGGCACGCGGGTGCGGAGCGTCTCGACCTCGAGCGCCTCCCCGGTGAAGGACCGGTAGGCGCGCACGAAGCGCTCGCACGTCGGGTCGTCGCTGTCGGCGAGGCCGGTGAGGGACTCGTCCTCCAGGTCGAGGCCCCAGGTGAGGGGGTCGCGGACCTCGCCCACGACCCCGGAGAACTGCGCCAGGCGGGCGTCGTCCCCGTTCCAGGGCCGCGGGCCCGTGCCTCCCGACGTCCCCGGCTGCTGCTCGATCTCGTCCATCGGTAACCCCCTGGTTGGCGACGACCGCCTTTCCCCGAGCGTGGACCGCTGCCCCCGCGGCTGGCAACGTGGCACGCCGTCACGCCCCTGGCGAACATGGGCTTACCGAGGGGCTTCGGCGAGTTGGGAGCGCATAGAGTCGTAGCGGTCAGGCTGTAGCCGTCATTCCGACGGGGTGCAGGTAACGCCGCTCGTGAGGGAGCAGCACATGTTCGAGAGATTCACCGACCGAGCCCGTCGGGTGGTCGTCCTTGCTCAGGAAGAGGCAAGGATGCTCAACCACAACTACATCGGTACCGAGCACATCCTGCTCGGTCTCATCCACGAGGGTGAGGGCGTCGCCGCGAAGGCCCTGGAGTCGCTGGGGATCTCGCTCGACGGCGTCCGCACCCAGGTCACCGAGATCATCGGCGAGGGCCAGCAGGCCCCGAGCGGGCACATCCCGTTCACGCCGCGCGCCAAGAAGGTGCTGGAGCTGTCGCTCCGCGAGGCGCTGCAGCTCGGCCACAACTACATCGGCACCGAGCACATCCTGCTCGGCCTCATCCGCGAGGGCGAGGGCGTCGCCGCGCAGGTGCTCACCAAGATGGGCGCCGACCTGAACAAGGTGCGCCAGCAGGTCATCCAGCTGCTGAGCGGCTACCAGGGCAAGGAGCCCGTGGCCGCCGGCGGTCCGCAGGAGGGGCAGCCGTCCGGCTCCGCCGTCCTCGACCAGTTCGGCCGCAACCTCACCCAGGCCGCGCGCGAGGGCAAGCTCGACCCGGTCATCGGCCGCTCGACGGAGATCGAGCGCGTCATGCAGGTGCTGAGCCGCCGCACCAAGAACAACCCCGTGCTGATCGGCGAGCCGGGCGTCGGCAAGACGGCCGTCGTCGAGGGCCTCGCCCAGGACATCGTGCGCGGCGACGTGCCCGAGACGCTGAAGGACAAGCAGCTCTACACGCTCGACCTCGGTGCCCTGGTCGCGGGCTCCCGCTACCGCGGTGACTTCGAGGAGCGCCTGAAGAAGGTGCTCAAGGAGATCCGCACCCGCGGCGACATCATCCTGTTCATCGACGAGATCCACACGCTCGTCGGGGCGGGCGCCGCCGAGGGCGCGATCGACGCGGCGAGCATCCTCAAGCCGATGCTGGCCCGCGGCGAGCTGCAGACCATCGGCGCGACCACGCTCGACGAGTACCGCAAGTACGTCGAGAAGGACCCGGCCCTGGAGCGCCGCTTCCAGCCGATCCAGGTCAACGAGCCGTCTCTCGAGCACGCCATCGAGATCCTCAAGGGCCTGCGCGACCGCTACGAGGCGCACCACCGCGTGTCCATCACGGACTCCGCGCTGGTCTCCGCCGCGCAGCTCGCCGACCGGTACATCAACGACCGGTACCTGCCGGACAAGGCGATCGACCTGATCGACGAGGCCGGCGCGCGCCTGCGGATCCGTCGCATGACGGCGCCGCCGGAGCTCAAGGCCCTCGACGAGCAGATCGCCGAGGCGCGCCGCGACAAGGAGTCGGCGATCGACGAGCAGGACTTCGAGAAGGCCGCCGGGCTGCGGGACAAGGAGAAGCAGCTCACCGCCCAGCGCGCCGACAAGGAGAAGGCCTGGAAGTCGGGCGACCTCGACTCCGTCGCGGAGGTCGACGACGAGCTCATCGCCGAGGTGCTGGCGATGTCGACCGGCATCCCGGTCGTCAAGCTCACCGAGGAGGAGTCCTCCAAGCTCCTGCACATGGAGGACGAGCTGCACAAGCGCGTCATCGGCCAGGACACCGCCATCAAGGCCCTGTCCCAGGCGATCCGTCGCACGCGTGCCGGCCTCAAGGACCCGAAGCGTCCCGGTGGCTCGTTCATCTTCGCCGGCCCCACGGGCGTCGGGAAGACGGAGCTGGCCAAGGCGCTCGCCGAGTTCCTCTTCGGGGACGAGGACGCGCTGATCCAGCTCGACATGTCCGAGTTCTCGGAGAAGCACACCGTGTCGCGGCTGTTCGGCTCGCCCCCCGGGTACGTCGGCTACGACGAGGGCGGCCAGCTGACGGAGAAGGTGCGTCGCAAGCCGTTCTCGGTGGTCCTGTTCGACGAGGTCGAGAAGGCCCACGCGGACATCTTCAACTCGCTGCTGCAGGTGCTCGAGGACGGTCGCCTGACCGACTCGCAGGGCCGGGTGGTCGACTTCAAGAACACCGTGATCATCATGACCACGAACCTCGGCACGCGGGACATCGCCAAGGGCGTGCAGACCGGCTTCAACGCCGGCGGCGACCTGGTGACCTCCTACGAGCGCATGAAGGCGAAGGTCAACGAGGAGCTCAAGCAGCACTTCCGGCCGGAGTTCCTCAACCGCGTCGACGACGTGGTGGTCTTCCCGCAGCTCTCGCAGGACGAGATCATCGAGATCGTCGACCTGGAGATCGCCAAGCTCAACAAGCGGATGCGCGACCGGGACATGGGCATCGAGCTCACCCCCGCCGCGAAGACGCTGCTGGCGGAGAAGGGCTACGACCCGGTGCTCGGCGCCCGTCCACTGAAGCGGGCCATCCAGCGGGAGATCGAGGACACCCTGTCCGAGAAGATCCTGTTCGGCGAGCTCAAGGCCGGCGACCTCGTGCTGGTCGACGGCGAGGGCGAGGGCATCCTCGGGGAGTTCACGTTCCGCGGGGTCCCGAAGGGCGAGCACGAGCGCGGGCCGGTCTCGGTCGGCGCGACGGCGGCGCTCGACGCCCCCACCGGCGTCTCGGTGCACGACCTGCCGCCGACGGGCCAGATGCAGGCCGGCGCGGAGTGACGCGCTGACCCGCAAGGCCTGACGGCTGACGACGAGGGCCCCGGATCCACCAGGATCCGGGGCCCTTCGTCGTACCCGGCTCCCGACCTGTCAGGGCCAGGTGCACCTCTACCTGCGCGTGGCCCTGACAACTCGTCGGGGGGCGGGACTTGTCACGGCCAGGACCACGAAGACGTTCGCGTGGCCCGGACAGGTCGCGGGGTCAGCGCAGGCGGGAGAGGACGGCGTCCGCCAGGTCGGCGACGTCGTCGACCAGCACGGCGGCGCCGGCGTGCTCCAGCTCGCCGGGCGCGGCGTAGCCCCAGGTGACGCCGAGGCAGCGGATGCCGTGCTCGGCGGCGCCGTGGACGTCGTGCTCGCGGTCGCCGACCATGAGGACCGGTCCGTCGGCCGGGTCCACGGGGGAGGTGCGGCCCAGCGCGGCGAGCGACTTGGCGATGACGTCCGCCTTGGTCGACGTGCCCTCGTCGAGCGGCGCGCCGAAGACGCCGTCCACCAGCTCCGTGAGCCCGAAGCGGTCGCAGATGGGCTTGGCGTAGACCTCGGGCTTGGAGGTCGCGACGGCCAGCGTGCACCCCGCCGCCCGCAGCGCGCGCAGCACCTCGGGGATGCCGTCGAACACCCGGTTGTCGTACATGCCGCCCGCCGCGAAGACGTCCCGGTACGCGCGCACGGCCTCGTCGACCCGGTCGACGGGGACGCCGTGCTCGGGGAACGACGCGGTGATCGGCGGGCCGACGAACGAGCGCAGCGTGGCGTCGTCCGGCACCGGCAGCCCGAGGGCGCCGTACGCGTGCCGGATGCCCGCGACGATGCCGGGCGCGGAGTCGGTGAGCGTGCCGTCGAGGTCGAGCAGGACGAGCGGGGCGGGGGAGCGGGTCACCCCGGCAGGGTACGTGGGCGCGTCCGCCGCCCGCCCGGGGCGGCCGGGCGTCGGACGAGGTGTCAGACCGAGCGCGCGTGGGCGACGAGCCGGTCGAACGCGGCGTCCAGGGCGTCGTCGACGCGCCGGGCCTCCGGGTGGGCGTCCAGCCACGCGACCTGCTCGACCGCGGCCTGGTCGTACGTGATCGTCGTGCCGAACTCAGGGACCAGGGCCTGCACCTTGGCGCAGTCGAAGAGCATCGTGTGCGCCTTGTCGCCAAGGAGTCCGGGCCCGGCGTCGGGCAGCACGCGTGCGATCGTCTCGGACGCGACGTGCACCAGCTCCGGCTCGGGGGCGCCGGCGGCCGCGGCGAGCCAGCGGTACACCTGGTCCCACGTGGGGGCGTGCGTCCCCATGATCTGGAACGTGTCGCCGATCGCGCCCGGGTGCCCCAGCAGGCCCACGAAGCCGACGGCGAAGTCCTCCGTGTGCGTCAACGTCCACAGCGAGGTGCCGTCGCCGTGCACGACGACGGGGCGGCCCTCGCGCATCCGCGCGACGTCGGTCCAACCGCCCAGGGTGGGCAGCCCCGTGCGGTCGTAGGTGTGCGACGGGCGCACGATCGTCGCGGGGAAGCCGTGGTCGCGCGATGCGCGCACGAGCACGTCCTCGCACGCGATCTTGTCGCGCGAGTACTGCCAGAACGGGTTGCGCAGGGGCGTGGACTCCGTGACCGGGAGCCGCTCGGGCGGCGTCTGGTACGCCGAGGCCGAGGAGATGAAGACGTACTGCCCGGTGCGCCCGGCGAAGCGCTCGACGTCGTGCGCCACGTGGCCCGCCCCGAACGCCAGGAACTGCGCGACGACGTCGAAGTCGCGGCCCGCGGGCGCGGCGTCGACGGCGTCGTCGTCGTGCACGTCCGCGACGAGGGTCTCGACCTCCGGCGGCAGCGGCCGCGCGGTGGACGTGCCGCGGTTGAGGACCGTGACCCGGTGGCCCAGGCGGACGGCGCGGGCGACGCTCGCGGCGCTGATCACGCCGGAGCCGCCGATGAACAGGATGTCGCGAGGAGTGCGCAGGCTCATGGCGCCATCGTGCCCGAGTTTCGCGCCCGCGCGCCGCGCCGTCGCCGTCGGACCGGTGACCGTTCCGGGCGGGGATCCGTCACCGGGTACTACGTGGACGGGACCGTGAGGCCCGTCGGGAGGACGGACGGCAGGAGCTCCCGCAGCGCGGCGACCCGCGCGTCGCGGGCGGGCCCGGTCATGCGCTCGACGGGCGCGGTGATGCTGACCGCCGCCACGGGGCGCCCGCCGCGCAGGAGGGCGACGGCGACGCACGCGATGCCGGGCTCGTTCTCCTCGGTCTCGGTGGCGTAGCCGCGGGCCCGGGCGTCGTCGAGGGCGGAGCGCAGGCGGGCGGCCGGCTCCCGGTCGGTGGCGAACCGCTCGACGTCGGCGGCGGCCGCCGGGGTGGCAGCGAGCAACGCCCGCCCGAGGGCGCTGGTCGCGGCCGGGATGCGCCGACCGACGGCGGACCACACGCGCAGCGGGCGCTGCGGCTCCACCTTGTCGAGGTAGACCACCTCCTGGCCGGCGAGGGTGCCCAGGTGCACGAGCTCGTCGACCTCGTCGCGCAGCGCCTCGAGCGCCGGTCGCAGCAGGCCGGGCAGGTTGTCCTCGGCGAGGTATGCCGCGCCGAGGGACAGGACCGCCGGGCCCAGCGTGTACGCGCCGTCGGGGCCCTGGTCGGCGTACCCGCGGTGCCGCAGGGCGGCCAGGGTGCGGTGCAGCGTCGACTTGTTGGCGCCGACCTCGGCGGCGAGGTCGGCCAGGGTCGCGCCGCCGGCGCCCGCGCGTGCGAGCGCGTCGAGGGTGAGCAGCGCCTTGTCGACGCTGCCGAGCGGGCTGGGGGCGGTCATGGGTGTCCTTCCGCGGTGGGGGCCGATCCGTTATGGTGTTCCGTAGTGAACAACGTCCGTTCACCATAACGAAACGGAGCCAGGATGTCTTCCCCCACGACCCCGGCCGGCGACGTCGTCGCCGCGCTCGGCGCCCACCGCCTCGTGCCCGTCGTCGTGGTCGACGGCGCCGACGAGGGCGCCCGCCTCGCCGACGCGCTCGTCGCCGGCGGCCTCCCCGTCGCCGAGATCACCCTGCGCACCGCGGGCGGCATCGACGCCATCCGCGCCGTCGCGCGCACCCAGCCCGATGTCGTCGTCGGCGCGGGCACCGTGACCACCGTCGACCAGGTCGACGCCGTCGTCGACGCCGGGGCGCGCTACATCGTGTCGCCCGGGCTGTCGGCGGCCGTCGTGCGCCGCGCCCAGGAGCACGGCGTGCCCGTGCTGCCCGGCGTCGCCACGCCCAGCGAGATCATGGCCGCGCTCGACCTCGGCATCGACGTGGTCAAGCTGTTCCCCGCGTCCGTCGTGGGCGGGCCTGCCGCGATCAAGGCGTTCTCCGCGCCGTTCCCCGGCCTGCGCTTCGTGCCGACGGGCGGCGTGAGCGCCGCCAACCTCGGCGAGTACCTCGGCCTCGCCCCCGTGCTCGCCGTCGGCGGGTCCTGGATGGTCGAGAAGGCGCTCGTCGCCGCCGGCGACTGGGCCGAGATCACCCGCCGCACCGCCGAGGCCGTCGCCCTCGCGCAGCCGGCGTGAGCCCCCAGACCCCGCAAGGAGACCTGATGTCGAACCCGTCCCTGACCACCCGCCCCGCGGCCGAGTGCCGCTACGACGTCGTCGCCCTCGGCGAGGTCATGCTGCGCCTCGACCCGGGCGACCGGCGCGTGCGCACCACCCGCTCGTTCGACGTCTGGGAGGGCGGCGGCGAGTACAACGTGGCCCGTGGCCTGCGCCGCGCGTTCGGGCTGCGCGGCGCCATCGTCACGGCGCTCGCGGACAACGAGGTGGGCCGCCTCGTCGAGGACTTCATGCTCACCGGCGGCCTCGACACCTCCTGGGTGCAGTGGCGGGACTACGACGGCATCGGCCGCAGCGTGCGCAACGGCCTCAACTTCACGGAGCGCGGCTTCGGCGTGCGCGGCGCGGTCGGCGTGAGCGACCGCGGCAACACCGCCGTCTCGCAGATGAAGCCCGAGGACGTGGACTGGGACGCGCTGTTCGGCTCCGGCGTGCGCTGGCTGCACACCGGCGGCATCTTCGCGGCGCTGTCCGAGTCGGCCGCCGACGTCGCCGAGGCCGCGATGACCGCGGCGAAGAAGCACGGCACGATCGTGTCCTACGACCTCAACTTCCGCCCGTCCCTGTGGAAGGGCATCGGCGGGGTCGAGCGCGCCCGCGAGGTCAACCGCCGTCTGGCGCACCACGTCGACGTGATGATCGGCAACGAGGAGGACTTCACCGCCTCCCTCGGCTTCGAGGTCGAGGGCGTGGACGAGAACCTCACCGACCTCGACACCGGCGCCTTCCGCACCATGATCGGCACGGCCGCCGAGGCGTACCCGACCTTCCAGGTCATCGCCACGACGCTGCGCGGCGTGAAGTCCGCCTCGGTGAACGACTGGGGCGCCATCGCCTGGTCGCGCGCCGAGGGCTTCGTCGAGGCCACGCACCGCGCGGACCTGGAGATCTTCGACCGCGTGGGCGGCGGCGACTCCTTCGCCTCCGGCCTGGCCTACGGGCTCATGGAGCTCGGCTCCCTGCAGGAGGCCGTGGAGTACGGCGCCGCGCACGGCGCCCTCGCCATGACGACGCCCGGCGACACGACCACGGCCACCCTCGCCGAGGTCGCCAAGCTCGCCGGCGGCGGCAGCGCGCGCGTCCAGCGCTGACCGCGAGGTAGTTCCCGCCCCCGCGAGGTAGTTCCGATCTGCGCGAGGTAGTCCCAGATCCGGACTACCTCGCGGAGATCCCGACTACCTCGGCGGGGGAGCGGTGGACTCGCGGACGACGAGGGAGGTGGCGAGGTTGACGCGGCGCACCTCGGGATCGCCACCCGCGGCGAGCTCCAGCACCATGCGCGTCGCGACGGAAGCCATCTCGGCGAGCGGCTGGTGCACCGTGGTGAGCGACGGCGTCGTCCACTCGGAGAGCGGTAGGTCGTCGTAGCCGACGATCGACAGGTCGCGAGGCACCGACAGGCCGCGTTCCTGCGCCGCCCGCAGGAGGCCGATCGCCTGCATGTCCGACCCGGCGAAGATCGCGGTGGGCCGGTCCGGCGCGTCGAGCAGCTCGCACCCGGCGCGGTAGCCGGCGGCCACCTCGAAGTTCCCCGACCGCACGATCGTGTCGTCGTAGGGGACGCCCGCCTCCTCGAGCGCGCTGCGGTAGCCGCCGATCCTTGCCCGGCTGCACAGCATGTCGTCGGGGCCGCCGATGGCGCCGATGCGGCGATGCCCGAGCTCGAGGAGATGGCGGGTGGCCGCGAGGCCGCCCTGCCAGTTGTCCGAGCCCACGCTGGGGACGTCGGGCGGCGGCTCGCCGTCGGTGTCGATGACGACGAACGGGATCGCGCGGGTGCTGAGCCGGCGTCGCTGAGTGGGTGTCAGCTGGGCGGCCACGAGCAGGACGCCGACCGGCGGCCGGGCCAGCGTGACGTCGAGCCATGCCTGCGGCGGTCGGTGCCCGCCGTCGAGCTCGGAGAGGATGACCGAGGTCTGGGCCCGTGCCGCGGCCCTCTCGACGCCGCGGATGATCTCCGTGGACCACGCCGAACCCAGGCGGTGGAAGACCAGGTCGACGAGGCCCGTGCCCTCCGTGGGGGTCGCGGCCTTGCGTCGGCGGTACCCGTGCCGGCGCAGTGACTCCTCCACCCGGGACCGGGTGGCGGGCGAGACGTCCGCGCGGCCGTTGAGCACCTTGGACACGGTCGGCACGGACACGCCGACGTCGTCGGCGATCTGCGCGATGGTCGGGGCGTCGTCGCGGGGGGTGGAGCTGCTCATCGTCCGTCCTGGGGGCATGTGCCTCGGCGTGGCAAAGCCGAAACTTTCGTGGAGTGATCCTAGCCTGCGCACGGCGGCTTCCGACCCGCCGGGGCCGGGGTCTCGCCGACGAAGTCGGCCCGCAGCCTGGACCCGCAACCCGCGGTGAAAACCCCTGACATCGCTGGCTTTCTGCCGCGACCGGCGCGACCCCGGGCGGCCGTTTCATCGTTGTCATCAAACCGTGACCCCGAGGATGCTTGACCCGCGCCACGATGTCGCCCTACTGTCTGGCGCCAGATGGAGAACGTTTTCGACGACGAAACTATCGGGCGGCCCGCAACGAGGTGGGCTCCCTCGGCGCACGACGACGTGACGACAGGAGGACCTCATGGCGCAGGACCTAGGGGCGGTGGTGACAGCGCCACCGCCGACCGGTCGCCCGGCGGAGGAGCCGCCACCGGCGGCGGGGCCGGCCCGTCGGCCGGTCGGCGGACGGGCCCCGCGGACCAGCTGGGCGCAGGCACTCCGCAAGGACTGGCGGCTCTACACCTTCGTGGCGGTGCCGCTGGTGTGGTTCCTGCTGTTCAAGTACGTGCCGATGGTCGGGAACGTCATCGCGTTCCGCCGGTTCCGCCCCGGCGGCAACCCGCTCGGTGACGAGTGGGTCGGCTTCTACTACTTCGACATGTTCATCCACAACCAGCAGTTCTGGCAGGTGTTCTGGAACACCGTCATCCTCGGCGGGATCACGCTGCTGGTGACCTTTCCCCTGCCGATCGTGCTGGCGCTGATGCTCAACGAGCTGCGGTCGCGCCGGTTCAAGAAGGTCGTCCAGACGATCTCGTACCTCCCGCACTTCATGTCGATCGTCATCGTCGCCGGACTGGTGCTCCAGCTCACGTCCGTGAGCGGCACCGTGAACCAGATCGTCCAGGCCTTCGGCGGGGACGCGATCGCGTTCATGCAGGAGCCGGACTGGTTCCGCTCGATCTACGTCAGCTCGGAGGTCTGGCAGACCGTCGGCTGGGGCACGATCCTCTACCTCGCCGCCCTCACGACCGTCGACGACCAGCTCTACGAGGCCGCACGCATCGACGGTGCGAACCGGTGGCAGCAGACCTGGCACATCACCCTGCCGGGGATCCGCCCCACGATGATGGTGCTGCTCATCCTCAACATCGGCTCCTTCATGGCGGTCGGGTTCGAGAAGGTCCTCCTGCTCCAGAACCCGCTGATCTACTCCACGGCCGACGTCATCTCGACGTACCTCTACCGCGTCGGCATCCAGTCCGCGCAGTTCTCCTACGCCACGGCGATCGGCCTCTTCGAGGCCGTCATCGGCCTCGCCCTCGTCCTCTCCGCGAACTATGCGTCGCGCCGTCTGGTGGGAGCCTCGCTGTGGTGACCGACACGACCGTCCCCGACATCTCGGCGGTCCGCGCCCAACCGACCACCGTCAAGGACTCGACCGGTTACCGGACCTTCCGCGTCACGAACGTCGTCGCCCTGGTGATCGTCTGCGCGGTGATGCTGTACCCGTTCGTCAATCTCGTGGCGAAGGCGTTCTCGTCGGAGGGATACATCGCCGCGGGCGAGGTGAACCTCGTCCCGCGCGGGTTCAACCTCGAGACGTTCAAGGTCGTCATGGACGACGCGATGTTCTGGACCAACTACATGAACACGGTCGTCTACACCGTGCTGGGCACGGTCATCTCGATGGCGCTCACGACGCCGTACGCCTACGCGCTGAGCCGGCAGAACCTCAAGGGCCGGAACTTCTTCATCGGCGTCGCCGTGTTCACGATGTTCTTCAGCGGCGGCCTGATCCCGAACTACATCCTGGTCTCGGACGTGCTGGGCATGCGCAACAGCATGTGGGCGATCGTCCTGCCGGGCGCGATCTCCGTGTTCAACCTGCTGGTGATGAAGTCGTTCTTCGAGAACTTCCCGGCCGAGCTCGAGGAGGCCGCGGCGATCGACGGCCTCACGACCTACGGGATCTTCGGCCGGATCGTGCTGCCGCTGTCCAAGGCGGTGCTCGCGACGATGACCCTGTTCTACGCCGTGAGCCTGTGGAACTCGTGGTTCAGCGCCTTCCTGTACCTGGACCAGAAGGAGCTCTTCCCGGTCACGGTCTACCTCCGCAACCTCATCGCCGCGGCGTCGAACCCGGCGGCGGGGATCGCGGGCGCGGACACGGTGCAGATCGGCGCCAACATCCAGTCGGTGACGATGCTGCTCACCGTGCTGCCGATCGTCTGCTTCTACCCCTTCATCCAGAGGTACTTCGTCTCCGGCGTGATGCTCGGCTCCGTCAAGGGCTGAGCCGCGCCGCGTGTGTCGGCGGGCCCCGACGACTCCCCGACGACCCCTTTCTCTGCCTCACCTTCGTACTCATCCCGTAGAGCGACGACGCTCGTCACCCGAGGAGAATCCATGAAGAGCACCCGCACGCGCGCGGCCCTGGCGGCCGTGACGCTGACCGCGCTGACCCTGGGCCTCGCCGCCTGCGGCAGCAGCGGCGACGACGACTCCGGCGACGGCGGGTCCGGCGGCGCCGCGTCCATCGACGCCGACCACTCCGTCGGCGCGATGGACGACTTCGCCGTGGGCACCGACTTCAAGGCGACCGAGCCGGTGAAGTTCTCCCTCATGTACCGCGACATGCCCGACTACCCGGTCAAGAACGACTGGTCGGTGTTCCAGCACCTCGATGCCGACCGCAACGTCACCTTCGAGCGCACGGACATCCCGCTGGCCGACTGGGACCAGAAGAAGTCGTTGCTGATCGGCTCCGGCGAGGCCTCCGACCTCATGCCGGTCACGTACCCCGGCCAGGAGACGCAGTTCGTCTCGGGCGGCGCGATCCTGCCGGTGTCCGACTACCTCGACTACATGCCGAACTTCACGGACAAGATCGAGAAGTGGGGCCTCCAGGAGGACCTCGACAACCTGCGGCAGGACGACGGCAAGTTCTACCTGCTGCCCGGGCTGCGGGAGAAGCCCGACGTGCAGTACTCCATCATGATCAACGACGACATGTGGAAGAAGGCGGGGATCACCGAGGACCCGAAGTCCTGGGACGAGTTCGGCGACGACCTCGCCAAGGTCAAGGCAGCCAACCCGGACGTCAAGTACGCGTTCTCCGACCGCTGGAACGAGAACCCGAACCCGCTGGGCTCCCTGCTGAACGTCATGGCCCCCAACTACGACACCGCCGCGGGGTGGGGCTACAACAACGCGCACTACGACGAGAGCGCCGGCACGTTCGAGCTCACCGGCACGACCGACGCGTACAAGCAGCTCCTGGAGACGGTGCACGGCTGGGTGGCCGACGGCTCGATGGACCCGGAGATCACGCAGTCCGACGACCAGGCCAAGCAGAAGTTCGTCACCGGCAAGTCCGCCGCGGTCTCCGCCAACACGCAGGAGCTCACCTCGTACCGGACGGCGATCGAGGACGCCGGCAAGAAGATCAACACCCGCCTGCTCACCATCCCCGGCGGCCCCGCCGGCAACAACCTGCCGTCGGGCCGGTTCACCTCGGGCGTGATGATCTCCTCCGACGCGGCCGACAAGCCGTACTTCAAGGCGCTGCTGCAGTACGTCGACTGGCAGTACTTCTCCGACCAGGGCATCGAGTTCGCCCTGTTCGGCGTCGAGGGGGAGACGTACTCCGCGGGCTCCGACGGCACCCCGGTGCTGAACGACGACATCACCTGGGGCCCGATGAACCCGGGCGCGAAGACGTTCCTGAACAAGGACTTCGGTTACAGCAACGGTGTGTTCCTGCTGGCCAACGGCTCCTCGCAGCAGTACATCCAGGCCATGATGCCGGACGAGATCAAGGACTGGACCAACGCGGTGCTCGACTCCAAGACGATGCTCCCGGTGGCGCCCGCGGCGCGGCTCGACGAGATGGAGCTGGAGCAGAACACGCTGCTGGACACCCAGATCAAGGACGCCGTGGCCGCGGCGAGCGCCGAGTTCATCACCGGCAAGAAGTCGCTGGACGACTGGGACGCCTACGTCGCCCAGATCGAGGGCCTGGGCTCCCAGCAGTACATCGACACGATCAACACCGCCCTGAAGCGCCAGGGCTGACCCGGCGGCGTCGCCGCCGGTGCTCCCGCGCCGGCGGCGCCGCTCCCCGCCGTCCCGCCCCCCGTCCCGCCCCCGTCTCGGCACGCCAGACCGCCGGAGGAGCCGCACCCGTGACCACCGTCGTCGTCCCCACCGAAACCTCCGGCACGTTGTCGGACGCCTGGCGCCGCTGCGTCGGCACCGGACGGTTCAACCTCGCGCTGCGGCAGGACTACCAGGAGTCACTCGCCGTCGTGCAGCGCGAGATCGGCTTCCGTCACCTCCGGGGCCATGGCCTGCTGTCCGACGACGTCGGCATCCACCGCCCCTACGACGAGGCGGGCCACCGCGGCACCCGGTACTCCTTCACCTACGTCGACCAGGTCCTGGACTCGTGGCTGGCGCTGGGCATCCGGCCGTTCCTGGAGCTCGGGTTCATGCCGTCCGCGCTGGCGTCAGGGGACCAGACGGTCTTCTGGTGGCAGGGCAACGTCACCCCGCCGCGCGACCACGGCGAGTGGGCCGCCCTCGTGCAGGCCGTGGTGCGGCACGCGATCGACCGCTACGGCCTCGACGAGGTGCGGCAGTGGCCGATCGAGGTGTGGAACGAGCCGAACCTCGACATCTTCTGGGAGGGCGCGTCGCAGGAGGCGTACTTCCGGCTGTACGAGGTGACGGCACGCGCGGTCAAGGACGTCGACGCGTCGCTGCAGGTGGGCGGCCCGGCGATCTCGCCCGGGGCCGACGAGTGGTGGGAGCCGTTCGCGGAGCTCGTCGAGCGCCGCGACGTGCCCGTGGACTTCGTGTCCTTCCACGCGTACACGACGGGCCCGGCGCAGGCGGTGCCGTTCGGCACGTACCAGACGCTGCGGCACCCCCGGAACCTGCTGGACCAGTTCGCCGCCCCGGCCAAGCTGCTGGCCGGCACGCGGCTCGAGGGCCTGCCCGCCCATGTCACCGAGTTCAGCACCAGCTACCGCCCGGACAACCCCGTGCACGACACGGCGTACCAGGCGGCGTCGCTGGCGCCCGTGCTCGCCGAGGGCGGGGACCACGTCGACTCGTTCTCCTACTGGACGTTCTGCGACGTCTTCGAGGAGGTCGGCATCCCGACCTCCGTGTTCCACGGGGGCTTCGGGATGCTCGGCCACCGTCAGCTGCGCAAGCCCGTCTTCCACCTGTACGCGTTCATGGCGCGCATGGGCACGGACGTGCTGCACCGCGGCGAGGACCACCTCGTCACGCGCGACGCCGCGGGTCGCGTCACCGTGCTGGCCTGGCAGCCGGTCGGCGGGACGGACGACGCCGACGAGCCCGGCCGCCACGAGCTGCGCCTCAGCGTCCCGGTCGGCGACCCGGTCACGCGGCGCGCCTCCGTGCACCGGTCGCGCGTCAACGACGACGAGGGCAACGCGTTCAGCGCGTGGCGCCACCTCGGGCGGCCGTCGTCGCCCACGGCCCGGCAGCTGGACCTGCTGCACGAGACGTCCGTGCCGGGGCGCTCGGACACCTCGCTGGAGGTGCACGGCGGGCGGGTCGAGCTGGTGCTGCCGCTGGCCCGGCACGAGGTGACGCTCGTCGAGATCGACGCCGTGCGGGACGAGACGCCTGCGTGGCTCGACGACGCACGCATCGTCGGCCGCGCCGCCTCCCCGGTGGGGGCGTGATGGCCGCGGCGGGCAGGCAGGCGAGGGAGTTCGGCGACGGGATCCTCGCCCGGGTGACGGCGCGCGTCTACCGGTACGTCGTCGTCGGGGTGCTCACCACCCTCGGCAGCGTGCCCACGCTCCTGCTGCTCGCGCTCCTGGACCGTTCCACGGGAAACGCGCTGATCGTGCCGCTGTGCCTGGCGCCGACGATCCCGTTCTGGTCCGCCGCGCTCTTCGCCCTGCACGAGCAGGCGGGCGCGGACGAGCCCGCCCCGGCCCGCTCCTTCGCCCGCGGCCTGCGCCTGAGCTGGCTCGACGTCCTCCGGCTGTGGGTCCCCGCGCTGGCGGTGCTCGGCGTCGTCGCGACGTCGGTCGTGCACCGCGACGCGGCCGGGATCTCCGTCGCGTACGCCGTCGTGCTCGCCGTCCTCGGCGTCGCGATCCTGCTGTGGGCGCTGGAGGCGCTGCTGCTCACGTCCCTGTTCTCCTTCCGGGCGCGTGACGTGGCGCGCCTGTCCGCGTACTACCTGGGGCGCCGGCCGCTGGTGACCGTCGGCCTGCTCGCCCTGGTGGTGGTCGCGGCCGGCGTGGTGTGGCTGGCCGGCGAGACGGTGCTCGTCCTCGTCGCCGTCCCCTGGCTGGCGTTCGTGCTGCGCACCGGGGAGCCCGTGCTGGACGACGTCCGCGCCCGCTTCGTCGCCTGACCCTGCCCGTCGCCCTGGAGGACCGCGTCATGCCCGCCCACCTGCCCGCCGGACGCAAGATCCGCTACGGCGGCGACTACAACCCCGAGCAGTGGCCGCGGGAGGTGTGGGAGGCCGACTACGCCGCGTTCGACCTGGCGTCGATCGACACCGTGACGCTCAACGTCTTCTCGTGGGCGACGCTCCAGCCCGACGAGGACACCTACGACTTCGCGTTGCTCGACGAGGTCGTGAAGCGGGCGGTGGCGGGCGGGCGGGACGTCGTGCTCGCGACGTCCACCGGCGCGCTGCCGCCGTGGCTCGCGCACCGGCACCCCGAGGTGGAGCGCACGGACTTCCAGGGCCGGCGGCACGTCTACGGGCAGCGGCACAACGCCTGCCCGAGCTCGCCCGTGTACCGGCGCCTGTCCGCCGAGCTCGCGGGCCGGATCGCGGAGCGGTACGCCGGCACGCCCGGCCTCGTCGCGTGGCACGTGGGCAACGAGTACGGCGGGTTCGACGGCGGCTGCTGGTGCGACCTGTGCGCGGCCGGCTTCCGGGACTGGCTGCGCGCCCGCTACGGCACGCTGGAGCGGCTCAACGAGGCGTGGAACGCGACGTTCTGGTCGCACACGTTCAGCGACTGGGCGCAGGTCGTGCCGCCCAACATGCTCAGCGAGCACTGGCGCGGGCCGGACCACACGGCCTTCCAGGGCATCACGCTCGACTACCGGCGGTTCATGTCCGACGCGATGCTCGCGAACTTCCGCGACGAGAAGGCCCGGATCCGCGAGCACGACGCGACCACCCCGGTGACCACCAACTTCATGGGGATGTTCCGGCCGGTCGACTACCACCGCTGGGCCGCAGACCTGGACTTCGCGTCGTGGGACAACTACCCGCCCGGGCAGCGCGAGCACGCGCGCATGGCGCTGGCCCACGACGTCATGCGGGGCCTCAAGGACGGCGCACCGTTCTGGGTCATGGAGCAGACGCCCACCATCACCGCGTCGCGCGACGTCAACCCGGTCAAGCGGCCCGGCGTGCTGCGGCTGTGGTCGTGGCAGGCCGTGGCGCACGGCGCGGACGCGGTCCTGTACTTCCAGATGCGCCAGTCACGCGGCGCGTGCGAGAAGTACCACGGCGCCGTCCTCGACCACGCCGGCCGCACGGACACCCGCGCCTTCCGCGAGGTCGCCGCGCTGGGCGCCGAGCTCGACGCGCTGGGCGACGCCGTCCTCGGCGCCCGCACGCCCGCGCGCGTCGCGCTGCTCTTCGACTGGGACTCCTGGTGGGCTGCCGAGATGACGGACGGCTTCAACCGGCATGCCCGGTACGTCGACACGGTGCTGGCCTACTACCGCGCGCTGTGGCAGGCGGGCGCGCAGGTCGACGTCGTGCCGGTGACGGCGGGCCTGGAGCCGTACGACGTCGTGCTCGCGCCCATGCTGCACGTGCTCAAGGGTGACGTCGCGGCGCGGTTGGAGGGCGTCGTCGCGCGCGGCGGGTCGGTGCTCGCGTCGTACTGGTCGGGCCGTGCCGACGAGGACGCCAACGCGTTCCTCATGGACGCCCCCGGGCCGCTGGGCCCGCTGTTCGGCCTGCGCGTCGAGGAGACCGACTCCGCCGAGCCGGGCGTCAGCAACCCCGTGACCCTCAAGGACGGGACGGGCGACGACGCGGTCGCGGACGGCTCGCTCGTCTTCGAGGTCGTGGTGCCGCAGGGCGCGGAGGTGGTCGGCACCTACGGCGCGGAGTTCTACGCGGGCACGCCCGCGGTCACGCGGCACCGCCCGCACGGCGAGGACGGCGGCGAGGCCTGGTACGTCGCGACGGCGCTCGACGACGTCGGCGCCGCCTGGGTGGTGCGGCGCGTGCTCGACCGGCACGGGCTGGTGGGCCCGTACGCCCACGTCGACGACGTCGAGCTCGCCGTGCGCGCCGGCGCCGACGGCACCCGGACGGCGTTCGTCCTCAACCACGCCGCGGTCGCCGTCGACGTCGCCGCGCACGCCTCCGGGACGGACCTGCTCACCGGCCGCCGCGTCGAGGCGGGCGAGACCCTGCACCTGGCGCCGACCGACGTCGTCGTGCTCCGTGAGGACCCGCCGAGGTAGTTCCGAGCCGGCCGAGGTAGTGCGAAATCCCGCGAGGTAGTTCGAGAATCCGAACTACCTCGCGAAGATCCGAACTACCTCGCGGGATCTTGAACTACCTCGCGAGAAACGGGACTACCTCGCGTCAGACGACCCGGCGGTAGGCCACGACGGCGGCGGAGCCGAAGACGACGAGGAACGCGCCGCTCCACAGCAGGGTGGCGGTCACGGCCCCGGCGACGGGCCCGCCGAGCAGCAGGCCCTGGCTGGCCTCGATCGCGCGGCTCACGGGGTTGACCGCGGCCCACGACTGCAGCCAGCCGGGCATGGTCTCGACCGGCGCGGCCATGCCCGTGCCGAACACCAGCGGGAAGGGCAGTACGAACCCGATCGTCGAGACCATGATCTCGTTGCGCACCAGCACGGCGACGAGCACGGTGAGCCAGCTCAGCGAGAAGCCGAGCACGATCGCCAGGCCGCACGCCGCCAGCGCGGGCAGCAGCCCGGTCTCGACGCGGAAGCCGAGCACGTACCCCACCGCGAACAGCACCACGACCGCGACGAGGTAGCGGACGCCGTCGGCGAGGACGGAGCCGAGGAGCATCGCGGCGCGCGGCACGGGCATGCTGCGGAACCGGTCGAAGACCCCCTTCTTCATGTCCTGCACGATGCTCAGCCCGGTCGCGACCTGCCCCGTCAGCACGGTCGACAGCACGAGCACGCCCGGCAGCACGTACTGCAGGTAGGCGTGCGTGGACCCGGCGACCGCGCCCCCGAACAGGTACACGAACAGCACGAGGAAGAGCACGGGCATGAAGACGGCGTCCACGAGCTCGCCGGGGTTGCGCCGCGTCCGGGTGACGTGCCGGTGCGCCAGGGCGAGGCTGTGGCGGGCGAGCGGCCAGCGGCGGGGGCCCTCGTGGCGCCGGGTGCCGGGGGCCCGGGTGTCGAGGGCGGTCGCCGGGGCGACCGTCGTGGTGCCGGTCATGAGTCCTCCCTCGGGGTGGTACGTCGCCCGTCGGTCAGGGCGAAGAAGACCTCGTCGAGGCTGGGCAGCCGCAGCGCCACCTCGGTGACGGCGACGCCGGCGTCCTCGAGCCCGCGCACGACGGCGGCGAACGTGCGCTCGTCGTCCACGGACGTCGTGACGACGCCGCTGCGGGGTGGCGCTGCCGGGGCGCCGGTGGCGCGCGCGACGACGTCCGCCGCGGCCCCGACGAGGGCCGGGTCGCGGGGCCGCACGACGACCGTCTGCCCGCCGACCTGCTGCTTCAGGCCCGCGGGGGTGTCGTGCGCGACGACGCGGCCCTCGTCGATCACGGTGATCTCGTCGGCGAGCGCGTCGGCCTCCTCGAGGTACTGCGTGGTGAGCAGCACGGTGGTGCCGTCGTCGGCGAGCGACCGGATGGTCTGCCACAGCTCCTCGCGCCTGCCGGGGTCGAGGCCGGTGGTGGGCTCGTCGAGGAACAGGATGCTCGGGGAGCCCACGAGGCTCGCGGCCAGGTCGAGGCGGCGGCGCATCCCGCCGGAGTAGGTGGACGCGCGCCGGCCGCCGGCGTCGGCGAGGCCGAACCGGTCCAGCAGCCGCGCGGCGCGGGACCGGGCCTCGGCGGTGGGCAGGTCGAGCAGCCGGCCGAACAGGACGAGGTTCTCGGCGCCCGTGAGGTCCTCGTCCACGGTCGCGTACTGGCCGGTGAGCCCGATGCGGCGGCGCACGGCGACGGGGTCGCGGCCCACGTCGAGGCCGTCGACGACGGCGCGGCCGGCGTCCGCCCGGAGCAGGGTGGCGAGCACGCGGATGGCGGTGGTCTTCCCGGCGCCGTTGGGGCCCAGCACGCCGAGCACCGTGCCGCGCTCGGCGCGCAGGTCGACGCCGTCGAGCGCCGTCGTCGCGCCGAACGTCTTGACGAGGCCCTCGGCCTCGAACGCGGCGCTCACGACGACGCCTCCGCGGCGTGCGTGGGGGCCACATTGAGGTTGCGCGCGAACAGGTTGCCGGGGTCGTAGGCGCGCTTCACGGCCCGCAGCCGGGCGAGCGTGGCGGGCGGGTAGGCGGCGTGCAGGTCGGCCTCGGTGGCCGTGCCCTGGAAGTTCACGTAGGCGCCGGAGCCGTGGGCGGCGACGCCGCGCCACCCGGCGAGCGCCTCCTCGACGGCGGCGTCCGGGGCGTCCGCGGGCACCACGACCCCGCCCACCACGAGCGCCTCGGCGTCGCGGTGGGCGAACGCCGTCTCGTCGGGCAGCACCCGCGAGAACGCGCCGCCCAGGGCCCGCAGGCCCAGCACGGTGGGGTGCTCGCCCTCGAACGCGGCGACGACGGCGGCCACCGCTGCGTCGTCGAGCCGCGGCACCAGCGCGTTGCGCCCGACGAGGCGCGCGCCCGGCGGGTGGTGCCCGCCCTCGGCGAGGACGGCGGCGTACGGCACGGTCGCGACGTCGTCGGCCAGCAGGGCGCCCAGGTGGCGCAGCGGTTCGATCGACCGGTCGGCGGCCGCGGGGTCGTCGTGGGAGGCGCAGACCAGCGCCGTCACCGCGGCGGGGCGGCCGCCCATCGCGGGGGAGAGGACGAGCGTGCTGCTCAGCTCCTCGTCGGCGGCGCGCAGGACGTCGCGCCACCCGGCGACGAGCGCGGCCGGGTCGTCGGGCGCGAAGGTGAGCGACCCGAAGCGGACGTCACCCACGCGCGCCGCGACGAGGTCGACGCTGGTCACCACCCCGAAGTTGCCGCCCCCGCCGCGCAGTGCCCAGAAGAGCCCGGCGTGCCGGTCCGGGCCCACGACCAGCGCGCGCCCGTCGGCGAGGACGACCCGCGCGGCGACCACGGCGTCGACCGCCAGGCCGTGCCGGCGCACCATCCACCCGACGCCGCCGCCGAGCACGAGGCCGCCGACGCCGACGCCGGCCGTGTCGCCCGCGGTGACTCCGAGGCCGTGCGGGGCGAGCGCCGCGGCGACCTTCCCCCACGTGGCGCCGGTACCCACCCGCACGACGTGGCGCTGGGGGTCGACCACCTCGACGGCGTCCAGGTGGCGCAGGTCCACGACCAGGCCGCCGTCGTTGGTGGCGTGGCCGGTGAGGCCGTGCCCGCCCGAGCGGACGGACAGGACCAGCCCCTCGCGGGCGGCGTGGGCGACGGCGGCCGCGACCTCCGCCTCGTCGCGGGGCCGCGCCACCAGGGCGGGGGAGCCGGCGGCGAAGACGGTGCGCCGTGCGTCGTCGTACCCCTCGTCGCCGGGGGCGAGGACGTCGCCCAGCCCGGTCGCGACAGAGGCGGGGGTGCGGCGGGGTGCCTGGATGCTCATCGGTGCTCCTCGGGGTCGGTCGTGCGTCGTCGTGCGTCGATCCGTGGTCCCGATCCTTCGCGCCGGGGGCGCCCCGGCGCGTCCGCCCGGCGGTGACACCTGCGGCTACCGGGCAGGGCGGCGGGGCGGCGCCCGCGTACGACGGGGGGAGCAGGCGCGGACGCCTCCCGGCGCCGGATGCGGCCGCCGACACCGCGCACCTACGCTGCCCGGATGGGAACAGGACGGGCACGGGAGCGGATCCTCGCGGCGGGCTGGCTGGTCTCCCTCGGCGTCGCCGGGGTCGCGGTGCTCCAGTGGCGGGCGTACGTCCGCGAGGTCGAGCAGCGGGCCGAGGACGCCGAGCGCACGCGGGACGAGGTGGCCCGGCGGCGCGCCGTGGAGGAGCGGCTGCGCATCGCGCGCGAGCTGCACGACTCCCTGACCCACTCCATCTCCGTGATCAAGGTGCAGGCGGGCGTCGCCGCGCACCTGGCGCGCAAGCGGGGCGAGGAGCCGCCGCCCGCGCTGCTCGCGATCCAGGAGGCCAGCACCGACGCCGCGCGCGAGCTGCGCTCCACGCTCGACGTGCTGCGGCGCGACGGCGAGCCCAACGGGAACGGCCTCGACCGGCTGGAGGCCCTCGTCGAGCGGGCGGAGGGCGCGGGTGTGCCCACCACCGTGCGGGTGGTGGGCGACCGGCGCACCGTGCCGGCCGAGACCGACCAGGCCGCCTACCGGGTGGTGCAGGAGGCGCTCACCAACGTCGCCCGGCACGGCGGGCCCGCGGCGGCCGCGACCGTGCGCGTGACGTTCGCGGACCGGGAGCTCACGCTCCAGGTGGACGACGACGGCCGCGGCTCGCGGGGGGAGCCGGAGCCCGGGCACGGGCTGACCGGCATGCGCGAGCGCGTCGCCGCCCTCGGCGGCACCCTGCACGCCGGGCCGGGGGAGTCGGGCGGGTTCTCGGTGCGCGTCACCCTCCCGCTGCCCGCGCCGTCCGGCCCGCCCGCGGCGGCACCGGGGGCCGTGGCCGGCGAGCCGGCGGCCCGCGCGTGATCCGCGTCGGCCTCGTCGACGACCAGGCCCTCATCCGCTCCGGCATCCGGGCGCTGCTCGACGCGGAGGACGACGTCGAGGTGGTGGCCGAGGGCGCCGACGGGCGCGAGGGCGTGGCGCTGGCGCGCGAGCTGCGGCCCGACGTCGTGCTCATGGACGTGCAGATGCCCGGGCTCGACGGCATCGCCGCCACCCGCCAGATCGCCGCCGACGACGCGCTGGCCGGCGTGCACGTGGTGATGCTGACCAACTACGGCGTCGACGAGTACGTCTTCGAGGCGCTGCGGGCCGGGGCGTGCGGGTTCGTCGTGAAGGACACGGAGCCCGCCGACCTCCTCGAGGCCGTGCGCGCGGCGGTGCGGGGCGACGCGCTGCTGTCCCCGGCGATCACGCGCCGCCTGATCAGCGAGTTCGTCGCGCGCCCGCCGGACGCCGTCGGCGCCGACGGGCTCGGCCTCCTCACGCCGCGCGAGCGGGAGGTGGTGGCCCTCGTCGCCCACGGCCTGTCCAACGACGAGATCGCCGAGCGGATGGTGCTCAGCCCGCTGACGGCGAAGACGCACGTCAGCCGGGCCATGACCAAGCTGGGCGCGCGCGACCGCGCCCAGCTCGTCGTGTTCGCCTACGAGTCCGGGATCGTCTCCCCGCGCTCCCGCCCGGCCGACCCGACGTAGCCCGGCGTCAGGAGCGCGTCCCGCGCCACCGCGCCCGGGACGACGAGCGTCGACAGGGCGGGCCGCCACAGCGGCGTCGTCACCCACGCGAGGTCGAGGCGCTCGCCGTCCGGCCCGGTCGGCGCCTGGCCACGCGCCACCAGGCGGTGCGGGGACGTCGGGACGACGACGTCGATCTGCACGGTGCCGTCGGGGCGGGCGCCGTCCTCCCCCGCCCGCCCCCGCAGCGCGAGGACGAGCACGGGGTCGGCCACGGGGTCGTGCTCGGAGCCCGGCCGCGGGTCGCCCGGCCACGGCACGACGTGCGTGGTCCACTCCCGGTCGGTTACGTCCAGGACGTGCCCTCCGACGTCGACCCGCCACGTGCCGGGCCCGTCGCCGGGCAGGAGGGTCCACGGGACGGGGGCGATCCGGTCCGCCGGCGTGGGCTCCGGGTCGGGGTCGAGGCGGCCGGGCCACGTGTCGAGCTCCTCGAGGCGGTCGCGCAGCCAGGCCGCGGCGTCGTCGTCGGGTGCGAGCGGGCCGTCCTCCACCCCCTCGGCGAACCGCCAGAACGCCGCGAGCACGCGGTCCGTGGTGCGGGTGGAGCCGAGGTACCCGATCGCGAGGCCGAGCTCAGGTACCGCCAGGCCGAACTGCCCGTACGCGCCGTCGGCGCGGAAGCCGTGGCGGCTGCGCCACACCTGGTAGCCGTAGCCGCGCGCCCAGTCGTGGTCCGCGCCGGGCTCCTCCGCGTTGTCCGACCAGGGACGGGACATCTCCGCCAGCCAGGCCTCCGGGATCACCTGCACGCCGTCGTACCGGCCGCCGTCGGCCAGCGTCACCGCGAGCCGCGCGACGTCCTCGACCGTGACGTGCAGGCCCGAGAACCCCTGGTCGATGTCGAGCGTGCCGTCGCGGTGCCCCACCCACCAGGAGCCGCGGATACCGAGCGGGTCCAGCACGCGCGGGCGGAGGTAGTCGGTGAGGCGCTCGCCGGTGAGCGTCGTGACGATCGACGACAGCGTCATCGACGCCGGCGAGTTGTAGACGAAGTGGGTGCCGGGGGCGTGCTGGGGCGGGGTGCCGAGCAGCCGGGCGGAGTCGAACCCGATCTCCGCGACCTGCTCCGCCGTGTGCCCCGTGTTCATCGTGAGCAGGTGCCGCACGGTGATGCCGGAGTCCGTCGGCAGGCCGAGGAGCGACCCGGCCAGGTCGTCGGGGGACAGCGCGCCCTCGGCCACCAGGTGCCCCACCGCGATCGCCGTGAACGTCTTCGACACCGAGTAGACGAGCCCCGGCAGGTCGGCGCGGTAGGGCGCCCACGTGCCGCGGACCACCGGGACGCCGTGCCGGGTGATGACGAGGGCGTGCGGGTCCAGGCCCGGCACCTCCAGGTCGTCGAGCAGGGCGAGGACGGCGGCGGTCGGGATCCCCTGTCGTTCCGGGGTCGAGGGCGTCATACGGTTTCTCCTTCGAACGGTGGGCGCGGACGGGCGCGGCGCGCCGGCTCGAGGATCGCGCACCCGGTGGGCGCCGTCTAGCCTGCGTCTCGTGCCGGAACCGCGTCAGCGCCGCGTCGCCGTCCTCGTGCTCGAGGGCGCGAAGCCCCTGGACGTCGGCATCCCGTCGCAGGTGTTCACGACTCGCCCGAGCATGCCGTACGAGGTGCGCGTCTGTGCGGCGGTCCGCGGGCTGGTCGCCGGCGGGGACGGGCTCTCGTACCACCTGGAGCACGGCCTCGAGGCGCTGGCCTGGGCCGACACGGTGTTCCTGCCCGGCTACCGCTTCCCGGACCGCGACGACCCGCCGGCCGCGGTCGTCGACGCGCTCCTGGCCGCGCACGCCCGCGGCGCGCGGCTGGCCGCCATCTCGACCGGCGCCTTCGCGCTCGCCGCGACGGGTCTGCTCGACGGGCGACGGGCCACCACGCACTGGCACTACACGCGGGCGCTCGCGGCCAAGCACCCGCGGGTGCGCGTGGACGAGAACGTCCTGTTCGTCGACGAGGGCAGCGTCCTCACGTCGGCGGGCGCGGCGTCCGGCATCGACCTGTGCCTGCACATGCTGCGCGGCGACCTGGGCGTCGCGGCGTCGAACCACGCCGCCCGCCGCCTGGTCGCCGCCCCGTACCGGAGCGGCGGCCAGGCCCAGTACGTGCCGCGCAGCGTGCCCGAGCCCCTGGGGGAGCGGTTCGCGGCCACGCGCGAGTGGGCGCTGCACCGCCTGGGCGACGACCTGACGCTCGACGTCCTCGCCCGGCACGCCGCCGTCTCGCCGCGGACGTTCTCGCGCCGGTTCGTGGACGACACCGGGTACACGCCGATGGCCTGGGTGCTGCGGGCGCGCGTCGACCTGGCGCGGGAGCTGCTGGAACGCTCCGAGCGCAGCGTCGAGCAGATCGCCGCCGACGTCGGCCTCGGCACGGGCGCGAACCTGCGCGGCCACTTCCGGCGGATCCTCGGCACGACGCCCAGCGAGTACCGGCAGACCTTCGCCCGGGGGGAGTGACCCGGCGGTCGGGCTGGCGAGATCCTTGCGGACCGTGGCGTCCGCGCCGGTGTTCCGCCCTCGCTCGTGCGGCGAGCTTGGTGGCGACACGAGAGGAAGGGCGTCACATGACTCGCATCGCCATCAACGGGTTCGGTCGGATCGGTCGCAACGTGCTGCGCGCGCTGCTGGAGCGCGGCAGCGACCTGGAGGTCGTCGCCGTCAACGACCTCACCGAGCCGGCCGCGCTCGCGCGGCTGCTCGCCTTCGACAGCACGGCCGGGCGCCTGGGTCGCCCGGTCACGGCCGAGGGCGACGCCCTCGTGGTCGACGGCCGCCGGATCGCCGTGCTCGCCGAGCGCGACCCGTCCGACCTGCCCTGGAAGGAGCTCGGCGTCGACGTCGTGCTGGAGTCGACCGGCCGGTTCACGGCCGCCGACGCCGCCCGCGGCCACCTCGACGCCGGGGCGCGCAAGGTGCTGGTGAGCGCGCCGTCCGCCGGCGCGGACGTCACGCTCGCCCCCGGCGTCAACACCGACGCCTACGACCCGGCCGCGCACACGATCGTCTCCAACGCGTCGTGCACCACCAACGCGCTCGCGCCGCTCGCGTCCGTGCTCGACGACCTCGCCGGGATCGAGCACGGGTTCATGACCACCGTGCACGCCTACACCCAGGAGCAGAACCTCCAGGACGCCCCGCACCGCGACGCCCGGCGCGCCCGCGCGGCGGCCGTGAACATCGTGCCCACCACGACCGGCGCCGCGAAGGCGATCGGGCTGGTGCTGCCGCGCCTGGCCGGGAAGCTCTCGGGCGACTCGATCCGCGTGCCCGTGCCGGTGGGCTCGATCGTCGAGCTCAACGCCACCGTCGCCCGCGACGTCTCGCGGGACGACGTGCTGGCCGCCTACCGTGCGGCCGCCGCCGGCCCGCTGTCCGGGGTGCTCGAGTACTCCGAGGACCCGCTCGTGTCCTCGGACATCGTCGGGAACCCGGCGTCGTCGATCTTCGACTCCCTGCTGACCCGGGTGGACGGGCGGCACGTCAAGGTCGTGGCCTGGTACGACAACGAGGGCGGCTTCTCCCACCGCGTGGTCGACACCCTGGAGCTGCTCGCCGCGGGCTGATCACCCCGGCGCCGCGGGGAGCCGGACGGGCTCCCCGCGGCGGTGCGGCCTACGCGCGGGCGCGGAACTCCTCCGCCGCGTGCAGCAGGTAGTAGGCCAGGCCGGTCTGCTGCTGCTCCAGCATCCCGCGGTGGAAGTCGTCGGCGACGAAGAACCTCGCCTGGCCGGCGAACGCCTCCGCGTCCGTCGGGTGCACGGCGTCGAGGGCCGTCAGATGCCGGCGGATCTCCGCGGCGACGGAATCGTCGTCGGCCCGGAGGCCGGCGCGCAGCGCGTCGGCCATGAACGTCATGAACGCGGTCGCCTCGGCGGCCGCGGCGTTCATCCGGTCGGGGTCGACGTCGGACGCGTCGAGCTCGACGTCGTAGGTGTCACGCAGGTGCGCGTTCTGCTCCTCCAGCGCCTCCTGCCACCCGGCGCGGTCGAGCCCGGTGAACATGTCGTCGGTGGGCATGGGGTCTCCCTGTGTCTCGTGTGCGATGGCCTGCTCGAGCGTCGCCAGCACCTGGGCGAGCCGCGCCCCGCGCGCGCGGAGCATGGCCCGCTGGTCCCGCAGGCACTCGAGCCGGGACGTGCGACCCGACAGGGCCTCCGCGATCGAGCCCAGCGGCACGTCGAGCTCCCGGAAGAACAGGATCTGCTGCAGGCGCGCCAGGTCGCCCTCGGAGTACGTCCGGTAGTCGTTCTGCGGGTCCCGGGCGGGCACGAGCAGGCCGATCCGGTCGTAGTGGTAGAGCGTCTTGAGCGTGGTGCCCGACAGCCGGGCCACCTCGGTGATCGTGAAGGACGTCGTGGGTCTCACCTCCTGCGCCACACCCTCGACCCTCCCCCGAGGGGAGGGTCAAGCGCACGTCCGCACGACACGTCCGCACGACACGTCCGTACGGTGCGGCCGCTCAGAAGATCGTGCGGCCGTGGGCGTCGGGGATCCCGGACTTGCGGAAGAAGTACGTGTTGATCTGGTCGCGCCACTCGGTGGCCGACCGGAGCTGCTCGGCGAGGCGCTCGCGGACTCGGGCGTCGACGTCGGCCGGGACGGCGCCGGGCGCGACGTCGGCCAGCGACTCCCACGCGGCGATCGTCTCGCGCACGCGCTCCACGCCCGCGAAGTGGGTGTCGTAGATGTGCTGGATCACGGTGGTGCCGCTGTGCAGCACGTGCTCGTAAGGCACGTGGTGGAAGAACAGCAGCAGCTCGTCGGGGCAGGTCGCGAGGTCCTCGTAGACGTCGCGCCACGGCGCCGGGTACTGGCCGGTGAACCCGGTGCCCGTCGCGCGGGTGCGGTCCACGCCCACGCCGTCGCGGTCGGCGAAGTGGTAGGTGCCCCACTTCGAGTACTCGTAGCCGTCCACGTCCGGGCCGTAGTGCGCGCGCAGCGGGCTGACCATGAAGCCGACGCCGAGCGGCGCGGTGTACGACTCGTAGGTGCGCCACGAGTCGTCCATGACGGCGTGCAGGATGGCGCGCACCTGCGGGTCGACGGCGCCGTCGGGGCCGGCGAACGTCAGGGAGATCCATTCGTCGAGGATCGCCATCGGGTCGAGGGTGGGGTCCCAGGTGAGCCGGCCGTAGGCGTAGAGGTTCGCCTGGGCGGCCGGGTGGCCCGTCCAGAACCGGTCGTCGCCGACGTTCGAGACGGCGGCGATCCCGCCCCCGCCCGCGGCCGCGACGGCGGGGGAGGCGTCCGGGCCTCGGCCGGCGACGACGTCGGCGACGGTCGCGCCGTCGTCGCCCTCGCCGTCTCCCCAGGGCCGGAAGCCGAGGTTCTCCCGCCACCAGGGCGCGAGGTAGCACACGTGCTGCTGCTGGCCGGTGTACTCCTGCGTCACCTGCAGCTCGAGCGCGAGGCGCGTGCGCGGCATCGCGGCGAGCACGGGGGAGACGGCCTCGCGGGTCTGGAAGTCGAGCGGGCCGTGCTTGACCTGCACGACGACGTTCTCGGCGAACCGGTCGTCGAGCGGGGCGAAGTGGTCGTACGCCGCGCGGGCGCGGTCGGTGGAGCGGTCGCGCCAGTCCTGCGTGTGGTCGTAGACGAACGCCCGCCAGTGCACGACGCCGCCGTGCGGGGCGACCGCCTCGGCCAGCGCGTTCGCGCCGTCCGCGTGGTCGCGCCCGTACGCGAACGGGCCGGGCTGGCCCTCGGAGTCGGCCTTGACGACGAACCCGCCGAAGTCGGGGATGGTCGCCCAGACCCGGTCGGCGGCGGCGCGCCACCAGGCGCGGACGTCGTCGTCGAGCGGGTCGGACGTCGGAAGCCCGCCGAGCGTCATCGGCGCGGCGAAGCTCACCGCGAGGTGGGTGCGCACGCCGTACGGCCGTAGCGCGGCGGCGATGCGGGCCACCTCGGGCAGGTCGTCGGTGAGCAGCCGCGCCTCGCGGGCGTGCACGTTGACGTTGTTGATGCAGACCCGGTCGATCCCGGTCGCGGCGAGCAGCCGCGCGTAGGCGGTGACGCGGGACAGGTCCTCCCGTACGTGGCCGTCGGCGTAGAAGATCGACCCGCCGGAGTACCCGCGCTCGACCTGCCCCATGACCGGGTGCACGTCCACGTTGTCCCAGTGGTCCAGCACGCGGAGCGCGAACGCAGGCGCGTGCCGCTCGTCGGCGTGGGGCCCCGCGAACGCCGCCTCGCCGAGCCGCACGACGTGGAACCACCCGTGCAGCAGCGCCGCCGGCGTGGGCGCGGTGACAGTGACCCGGCCGCCGTCGCGCACGAACCGGAACCCGACCCCCGAGCTGTCAGGGCCAGGAGCATGCATACCTGCTCGTGGCCCTGACACGTCGGGGGAGAGGGTGAGGAGGAGGTCGGGGGAGCTGTCGGCGTCGACGACGGCGCCGCCGTGCGTCGTCGTCGCGCCCTCGAGCTCCGCGCGCAGCGTGCCCGCCACCCCCGGCGAGCTGTCAGGGCCACGTGCGTGAATACGTGCTCCTGGTCCTGACAGGTCGGGGAGGCGGAGCGCGAGCCGGCGGCGGCCGACGGCGGCCAGCGCGCCGTCGGGCAGCCAGGCCGGGTGCGGCCCGACGACGGACGGGTCGACAACGTTTTCGAAACTCACCGTCGGTCTCCTCGGTGCGGTGCTGGGCGGGGCTGTGGCGGGCAGGAGGTGCGGGCCGCGCGGGCTCAGGCGCCGGCGTCGGGCGCGGTGTAGCGGAATGCGTCCCACGCACCGAGCAGGTACTGGACGCCCAGCGCGCGGTCGTACAGGCCGTAGCCGGGGCGCGGCTTGTTCGTGGTGTTCTCGTCCCACAGGTGGCGGCCGTGGTCGGGCCGCACGTACCCCTCGTACCCGGCCTCGGCGTAGGCCTTCATGATGCCCGTCGTGTCGACGTCACCCTCGCACGCCCGGTGGCCCACCTCGGTGAAGTCGCCGTTCGGGAAGTGCTTGATGTTGCGCACGTGGGTGAAGTGGATGCGGCCGGAGAAGCGGCGCACCGTGGCCGCGGCCAGCGGGGCCTGCGCGGGGTTCGCGGAGAAGCTGCCGAGGCAGAGCGTGAGGCCGTGGTGGGGGCTCGGGTGCAGGTCCAGCACGCGCTGCAGGTCGTCGGGCGTCGAGACGACGCGCGGCCAGCCGAAGACGTCGAACGGCGGGTCGTCCGGGTGCACGCCGAGCTTGATCCCGGCCTCCTCGGCGGCGGGGACCACCGCGTCCAGGAAGTAGCGGTAGTTCGCGTACATGTCCTCGTGCGTCACGCCCTCGTACGCGGCGTTGAGCTCGGTGAAGCCCGCGAGCCGCTCGGGCTCCCAGCCGGGCAGCGTGAGGCCGTGCGACCCGGCCTCCATGTCGGCGATGAGGCCCTCGGGCGTCATCTCGTCCACGACCGCCCGCTCGAAGAACAGGGCCGTGGAGCCGTCGGGCAGCGGGTGCCACAGGTCCGTGCGCAGCCAGTCGAAGACGGGCATGAAGTTGTAGCAGACCACCTTCACGCCGGCCTTCCCGAGCCGCCGGAGGGTGGTCACGTAGTTCTCGATCGCCTCGTCGCGGCTCAGCCCGAGGACGGTGCGGCCCAGCTTGATCGACTCGTGCACGTTGACCGACTCCACGACGTCGGCGTCGAGCGTCCGCGTCACGCCGCGGGCGCGCGCCTCGGCGGAGAGCCCGGTGATGCGCGCGACCTCCGCGTCGATCTCCTCCTGCTCCCACACCTCGCCGGCCTGCTTGTGGTGCAGGCTCCACACCACCGTCTCCACGCCCGGGATCTGCCGGACGTGGTCCAGCGTGACCGTGTCGTTGCCCTCGCCGTACCAGCGGAAACCCATCTTCACTGCGTGACTCCCGGTGCTCGTCGTGCGTCGTTCTGCCCGGTCCGTGCTGTGGGGGCGCGGGTTTGGGTTTTAAACCCAACGGGTGAGGCACACCAAACCCCCCCACACCC
>NZ_JBHWYY010000024.1:37159-56443 GCF_042728595.1 Isoptericola sp. NPDC060185
GGGGCTCCCCCGGGGGCGTCGGTTGGCGTGTGTGGGCCCGGGTCTGGGTGGGGGGGCTGTGTGGCTTTTTACCCCGCGGCGGGCCCCCCCCCCCCCCCCCCCCACAACGCCTCAGGGGCGGGCGTAGGCCGCCTGGGGGAGGCGGTAGGCGAGGTCGACGGCCACGTCGAGGGCCTCGTCCAGGTCCAGGCGGTGCTCCGCCACCAGCCGCGCCAGGTAGCCGGCATCGACGCGGCGGGCCAGGTCGTGCCGCGCGGGGATGGAGCAGAAGGCGCGGGTGTCGTCGACGAAGCCGCTCATGTTGCTGAAGCCGGCCGTCTCCGTGGCCGACTCGCGGAACCGCCGCATGGCGTCGGGGGCGTCGAGGAACCACCACGGCGCGCCGAGGCGCAGGGCCGGGTAGACGCCCGCCAGCGGCGCGAGCTCGCGCGAGTACACGTCCTCGTCCACGGTGAACGCGATGAGCCGCAGGCCCGGGTGGTGGCCGAACGCGTCGAGCACCGGGCGCAGCGAGCGCGTGAACTCGGTGACGACGGGGATGTCGTAGCCCTTGTCCGCGCCGAACGCGGCGAACGGACCGCTCGCGTGGTTGCGCAGCACGCCCGGGTGCAGCTGCATGACCAGGCCGTCCTCGGCCGACATCGCGGCCATCTGGAACAGCATGTGCCCGCTGAACGCCTGCGCCTCGGCGGCGGTGACCGTGCCGGCGAGCGCCTGGTCGAGGATGCGCCGCGCGTCGGCGTCGTCCAGGGGGGTGGTGTCGGCCGAGAGGTGGCCGTGGTCGGTGGCGCGCGCCCCCGCGGCGACGAAGCGCTCGCGCTGGGCGCGCAGCGCCTCGAGGTAGCGGTCGTACGACGTGACGTCGACGCCGGCCGCCTCGCCCAGGCGTGCGACGTCGTCGCGCCAGCCGGCGCGGTCGAGGTGCAGCAGCGGGTCGGGGCGGAACGTCGGCAGCACGCGGTCGCCGTAGCCGTCCGCGGCGAGCTTGGCGTGGGCGTCGAGCGTGGCCCAGGCGGGGTCGGTCGTGGCGATGGTCTCGATGCCGAACGCGTCCAGCAGGGCGCGGGGCCGGAAGTCCGGGTCGGCGATGCGCGCCGCGACCTGGTCGTAGAGCGCGTCGGCGGTCTCGGCCGACGGCCGCTGCGTGACGCCGAGGACCTCGACGAGCACGTGCTCCAGCCAGTAGCGCGTGGGCGTGCCGCGGAAGTGCTTCCAGCCGGCGCAGAAGCGGCGCCAGATCTCGCGCGGGTCGGTCTCGGCGTCCTCGTCGGCGGTGGACCCGACGCCGAGGCGGGGGAGCGTCTCGCCCTGGGAGACGAGCATGCGCGTGAGGTAGTGGTCGGGCACGACGACGAGCTGCGCGGGGTCGCCGAACGGCGCGTCGTCCGCGAACCACTCGACGGGCACGTGGCCGTGCATCGAGACGATCGGCAGGTCCTGCACCGCGGCGTAGATCTCGCGGGCCAGCGGCCGCGTGACCGGGTCGGCGGGCAGCGCCCGGTCGGGGTGCAGGGTCCAGGGCTCGTCCACGGGCGTCTCCCTCGTCGACATCATCGTTGGGATCGATTGCAGTCATCGTGCCGTGTTGGCCGTGCCCGGCGCAAGCCCTTGTGTCGAACGGGGGTTGACGCGTCCCGGGATCGTTTGCAGACTGACCCCGACGGGACGACGCACGAGGGAGTGACGATGGCGAACGCGCACGAGGTGGCCCGCGCGGCCGGTGTCTCCGTGTCGACCGTGTCGCGCGCGCTCACCGCGCCGGAGCAGGTCTCCGCCGCCACCCGCGAGCGGGTGCTCGAGGCCGCCGACCGCCTGGGCTACACGCCCAACCCCACTGCGCGCGGGCTGCGGCTGGGGCGCACGCACACCCTCGGCCTGCTGGTGCCGGACCTCGAGAACCCGTACTTCGCCTCGGTGACGAAGGGGGTGCAGGCCCGGGCGCGGGCGGCCGGCTACCCGGTGTTCGTCGCGGACTCCGAGGAGGACCCGTCGGCGGAGGCGGGGCTGCTCGCCCAGTTCGCGCAGCGGGTCGACGGCGTCGTCCTCGCGTCGCCGCGCTCCGACGACGAGGAGCTGCGCCGGGCCGTCGGCCAGCTCCCCGCCGTCCTCGTCAGCCGGGACCTGGCCGACCTGCCCTCGGTCGCGGTCGACGACGCGGACGGCATCGCGCAGGTGCTCGGCCACCTGCACGCGCTGGGCCACCGCCGCGTGGGCGTGGCGGCCGGGCCGACGACGTCCTGGTCGGGCGCGCGCCGGCTGGAGGGGCTGCGCGCGGCCGCCGAGCGGCTGGGCGACGTGACCCTCGTGGAGCTCGGCTCCTTCCGGCCCTACTTCTCCGGCGGCCTCGCCGCCGCCGACCACGCCGTCGCGCAGGGCGTCACCGCCGTCGCGACGTTCAACGACCTCATGGCCCTCGGCGTTCTCGACCGGCTGCGCGGCCGCGGGGTCCGGGTGCCCGAGGACATGTCCGTCGTCGGGTTCGACGACGTGGACGTCGCGACGCTCGTCTCGCCGGCGCTGACCACGGTGCGGGTGCCGCGCACCGGCCTCGGCCGCCGCGCCGTCGACCTCCTGCTCGGCCGGCTCGACGCCGGCCGCGCCGAGCCCCAGACCGTCGGGGGCGACCGGCACCGGTTGCCCGCCGAGCTCGTGATCCGCGACTCCACCGGCGTCCCGCCCGGATGATCGGTACCCCGCCGCACCGTCGACGACGCCGTCGACGCACCGTTCCCGGGCACCGTCGCCCGGGGGAAGGAAGGTAGTCATGCGACTCCACCGTTCCCACGCCGGCACCGTCGCCGTCGTCGGCGCCGCCGGCCTCGGGCTGCTGCTCGGCGCCTGCGCCCCGCCCGCCGCGGAGGGCGGCGGCGACGGCCCAGCCGTCACCGACGCGGCCGAGGTGCCCGACACGCCCTCGAAGCCCGTCGAGCTGCACATCCTCGACGTCGCGGGCAACCAGAAGCTCACCGAGCCGATGATCGACGCGTTCGTCGAGGAGCACCCGGACGTCATCTCGTCCGTCACCTGGGAGACCGGCGGCGCCCCTGACGTCACCGGCATCGTCAAGCCGCAGGTGGACTCCGGGAACCTGTCGGTGGACCTGGTCCTCACCGGCAACGACGGCCTGTCCGCCGGCATCTCGCAGGACCTGTGGGTGCCGCTGGTCGACGACTTCGGCGACCGCCTGTCCAACCAGCAGAACTACCTGGAGCCCGCCGCGGCGATGCAGGACCTGGCCGAGGGCTACGGCGTCGTCGTCACGTACTACCCGTCCGGCCCGCTGCTGCAGTTCGACCCGAAGGTCGTGACCGACCCGCCGTCGACGCCCGAGGAGCTGCTCGACTGGGCGAAGGCCAACCCCGGCAAGTTCGGGTACGCGCGCCCCGCGAACTCCGGCCCCGGCCGCACGTTCCTCATGGGCCTGCCGTACATCCTGGGCGACAAGGACCCGAAGGACCCGGAGAACGGCTGGGACAAGACCTGGGCGTACCTCAAGGAGCTGGGCGAGTACGTCGACAACTACCCGACCGGCACCGGGCAGGTCGTCACGAACATGGGCGACGGCACCTGGAGCATGATCCCGACGACCACCGGCTGGGAGATCGAGCCCCGCACCGACGGCCGGCTGCCGAACACGCTGGACGCCGCTCCGTTCGACGACTTCACCTGGGTGACGGACGCGCACTACGCGGCCATCCCGAAGGGCCAGTCCGCGGACAAGATCTCGGCGATCCTCCTGCTGCTGCAGGACATCCTCACGCCGGAGCAGAACGCCAAGGCGTACGACCACGGCTACTTCTACCCGGGCCCGGCGGTCGAGGGCGCGACGCTCGACAAGGCGCCGCAGGAGTCGCAGGACACGATCAAGGAGTACGGCCGCGACTGGTACGACGACCTCATCGAGTCGGCGCCGTCCACCACGCCGCTGGCGCCGGACGAGATGGTCAAGGCCTTCGACATCTGGGACCGCGAGATCGGTGCCGGCAAGTACACGGAGGAGTGAGACCGCGATGGCGATCACTGCCGGCACGTTCGAGTCGCTGGAGCTGCGCGACGTCGGGCGCAGCTTCGGCGGCCACCAGGCCCTGGCGGGCCTGGACCTGACGGTCCGGGCGGGCGAGTTCATCGCCCTGCTCGGCCCGTCGGGCTGCGGCAAGTCGACGGCGCTCAACTGCCTCGCGGGCCTGCTCCCGCTCACGCACGGGCAGATCCTGCTCGACGGGCGCCGCGTGGACACCGTGCCGAGCGAGAAGCGCGGGTTCGGCATGGTGTTCCAGAGCTACGCGCTGTTCCCGCACCTCACGGTGGAGAAGAACGTCGCGTTCGGGCTGCAGATGCGCGGCCTGCCCCGCGCCGAGATCTCGCGGCGGGTCGCGGAGGCGATCGCGCTGGTGAAGCTGGAGCAGCACGCGAAGAAGCTGCCCGGCCAGCTGTCGGGCGGCCAGCAGCAGCGCGTCGCGATCGCCCGCGCCGTGGTGCTGGAGCCGTCGCTGGTGCTCATGGACGAGCCGCTGTCGAACCTCGACGCCAAGCTGCGGCTCGACATGCGCACCGAGATCCGCCGCCTGCACCAGGAGCTGGGCCTCACCACGATCTACGTGACCCACGACCAGGAGGAGGCGCTGTCGCTGGCCGACCGTCTCGTCGTGCTGCGCGAGGGCCGGGTGCAGCAGATCGGCACCCCCGACGAGCTGTACGACCACCCCGGCAACTGGCACGTCGCCGACTTCATGGGCTACCGCAACATCCTCGCGGGCACCCTCGGCGACGGAGCGTCCGACGGGACGACGGTGCGCGTGGGCGGCGTGGCCCTGCACGGCCGCGCGGTCGGCGGCGTGTCCGCGGGAGACGAGGTGCGCGTGGCGGTGCGCCCGGACGACCTCACCGTCGTCGGGCCCGGGGGCGAGCCGCGCGACGGCAACGACCTGCGCGGCGAGGTCGCGGTCGTCGAGTACCACGGGCGGGAGTTCGCCGTCGTCGTGCAGACGCCGGACGGGACGATGCTGCACGTGCGCACCCCCGTGGCCCCCGCCGTGGGTGAGGCGGTGCGCCTCACCGCGCCGGCCGACCGGGTGCTCGTCTTCCCGGCCGAGCTGTCGGCCGCGCGGGCGGACGCCCGGGCGGAGGCGGTGACGGCGGCATGACCGCCGTCGCCGCCCGCCCGGCGCGCAGCACCGCCAGCCTGCGGCACCGGCTGGCGGAGCGGGGCATCGACTCGTCGTTGTGGCTCATGGTGCCCGCGCTGGTGTTCGCGCTCGCGCTGTTCGTGTACCCGTTCTCGTACGGGATCGGGCTGACGTTCCAGCCGAGCCTCGCCACCCAGCAGCAGTGGGGCGGCGGGGTCCTGGCGAACTACGTGGCGTTCTTCCGCGACCCGTTCGTCTTCGACTCGGTGTGGATCACGATGCGGCTCGCGCTGCCGGCGGCGCTGTTCAACGTGCTGGCGTCCATCCCGGTGGCGATGGTGCTGCGCCGCAAGTTCCGCTTCAAGCGGTTCATGACGTCGGTGCTGGTGCTGCCGATCACGCTCGGCACGGTCCTCACCGCGCAGGGCCTGCTGATCTTCGCCGGCCGGCAGGGGTGGCTCAACCGGTTCCTGCTCGCCACGGGCGTCGTGGACCAGCCGCTGGCCCTCGTGAACAACTACACCGGCGTGATGTTCTCGCTGATCATCACGGGCTTCCCGTTCGCGTTCCTGCTCGTCTCGTCGTACCTGTCGGGCATCGACCCGTCCCTGGACTCGGCGGCGCGGACCCTCGGCGCGGGCTGGTGGCAGCGGTTCCGGCGCATCACGCTGCCGCTGCTGGCGCCCGGCCTCGCCACCACGTTCATCCTCACGTTCGTGCTGGCGTTCTCGGTGTTCCCGTCCGCCCGCCTCGTCGGCGACGCGATGGGCTCCACCCGCGTGATGTCGCTGATGGCGTTCCGCGCGTTCGGCGAGCAGAACGACTACCCGATGGCCTCGACCATCGCCCTCATGATGGGCGTCGTCGAGCTGCTCGTCGTCGCGATCGTGCTCGCCTGGCGGTCGCTGCTCTACAAGGGATCGACGGGAGGCAAGGGATGAGCGCGCTGGACAGCCCGACGACGACGTCGGACGCGCCGCAGGACACACCGCCCCGCGCGACGGGTGCGGCGGGGCGGCCCCCGGGCGAGCGGTCGCTGGCCGCCTCGCCGTCCACCTGGTTCGTCTGGGCCGGCATGGCCGCGTTCCTGGTGTTCCTGCTGGGCATCATCGTGGCGGTGGTCGTCGACTCGTTCGGCCGGTCGTGGTTCGACAGCTGGCTGCCCGCCGAGTGGACCACCGACTGGTACGCGAGCTCCTGGGACCGGTTCGACCTGACGCACGTGGTGGGCGTGACGGTGGGCGTCGCGATCGCCGTCGTGGTGCTGTCCGTGCTGATCGGCGTGCCCGCGGCGTACCTGCTGGCCCGGCGGAACTTCCCCGGCAAGCGGCTGGTGAACGTGCTGTTCCTGCTGCCGATCCTCATGCCGCCCATCACCTTCGGCATCCCGCTCGCCACGGTGATGTACGCGTTCGGTCTGGGCCGCACGGTGGTCGCGGTGATCCTGGTGAACCTGGTGCCGTCCGTGCCGTTCGTCATCCTGACGATGACGCCGTTCATCGAGCAGATCAACCCGGCGATCGAGTCCGCCGCGCGCATGTGCGGCGCCGGCCTGCGCCAGGTGTTCACGCGCATCCTGGCGCCGCTGCTGGTGCCCGGCATCCTCGCGGCGTCGATCCTCGTCCTCGTGCGCACGGTCGGGATGTTCGAGCTGACGTTCCTCGTGTCCGGCCCGCAGTCCGACACGCTCGTCGTGGCGATCTACCGCGCCATGACGTCGGCGGGCGGCGGCGAGGCCCGCCAGCTCGTCTCCGCCATGGCGGTCATGTACACGACGACGATGCTCGTCATGCTCGTGGTCGCCCTGAGGTTCGTGAACCCCACCCAGCTGGTCGCCCAAGTGAAGGAAGCCCGTGACGACTGACCGACTCCACCGCTCCGCCCTGCCCGCGCACCTCGAGCCGCCGGCGGACCCCGAGCAGGTGGGCATCGTGCACCTGGGGATCGGCGCGTTCCACCGGGCCCACCAGGCGGTGTTCACCGAGCTGGCCGCGCGCGCCACCGGCGACCGCCGCTGGGGGATCCTCGGCGTGACGCAGCGCTCGGCGTCGGTGCGCGACCAGCTGCGGCCGCAGGGCGGGGTGTACGCGGTGCTCACGGCGGGCACGCACGAGAGCCGGCTCGACCTCGTGGGGTCCGTGCTCGACGTCGCGTGGCCCGCCGAGGAGACCGCGCGGGTGCTGGCGGCGGTCGCGGCGCCCACGACCCACGTCGTGACGCTCACCGTCACCGAGAAGGGGTACGCCCGTGCCGCCGACGGCGGGCTCGACGTCGAGCGCGTGCGCCCCGACCTCGACGCGCTCGCGGCCGAATCGGTCGGTGCGGGGCCGTCGGGCGCCGGGTCGGCCGCCGACCAGGTGGTTGTGCACGGAAAGACGCCCGAGAACGTGCAGAACCGCCTGGTCGGCGGGGACGTGGTGCCCGGGACGACGGCGGTCGGCCTGCTGGTGCGGGGCCTGGCGGCCCGGTGGCGGGCGGCGCGGGCGGCGGGCGAGCGGCACCCGATCACGGTGCTGACCTGCGACAACATGGTGGACAACGGACGCGTGCTCGAGCGGCTGGTGGGCGCGGCGGTGGACGCCGCGCTGCCGGGGGCGGACGGGGACGGGCTGCGGTCGTGGCTCGCGTCGGACGTCGCGTTCCCGTGCTCGATGGTGGACCGGATCGTGCCGGCCACCACGGCGGCCCACCGCGACGCGGTGGAGCGCGAGCTCGGCGCCCGCGACGAGGGCCTCGTGGTGGGCGAGCCGTTCCGCCAGTGGGTGATCGAGGACCGGTTCGCCGGGCCGCGCCCCGCGTGGGAGCGGGCGGGCGCCACCCTCACCTCCGACGTCGCGCCGTGGGAGCAGGCCAAGCTGCGGATGCTCAACGGCACCCACTCGCTGCTCGCGTACGCCGGGCGGCTGGCCGGGCACGCGACGCTCGCGGAGGCCGTCACCGACCCGGCGCTGCGCGAGCGGGCGCGCGCGTTCATGCTCGACGACGCCCTCCCCACGCTGACGCCGCCCGACGGCGCGGACCTGCGCGCGTACGGGGAGTCCCTGCTGGAGCGGTTCGCGAACCCCGCCACGGGGCACACCACGCTGCAGGTGTCGATGGACGGCACGCAGAAGATCCCCATCCGCTGGGGCGGGATCGTGGCCGACCGGCTCGCCGCCGGCGCCGTGCCGTCGGGAGCGGCGTTCGCGCTGGCCGCGTGGAGCGAGGTGGTGCGCCGGGAGGCGGCCGCCGGGCGGCTCGTCGACGACCCGCGCGCCGCCGAGCTCGCCGCCGTCGTCGCGCGGGCGGGCGACGGTGACCCCGCCGCGGCCGCGCCGGCGGACGTCGCCCGGGCGCTGCTCGCGCTGCCGGGGCTCCTGCCTGACGATGCCGGGTCCGACCCCCGCCTGACGGGTGCGGTCGTCGACCTGGCCGACGAGCTCGATCGCCGACGTCGTCCGAGCTGGTCGGACGCCTAGAGGAGGGACTGACGATGCTGCCATCGCGACAACGAGGTCGAGCAGCGCAGCAAGCGATTCACGACGGGAGTCGGGGGCGCCCACGATGGCCGGCGGTGCTCGCGGCGGGCGCCCTGGTGGCCGCGGCGCTCGCGCCCGTGGCCACCGTGGGGGCCGCTCAGGCGGCGCCGTCCGGATTCACCGTCTACGACGGGCGGGAGGCCGCGCCGATCCTGATGGACGCGCCCCCGTCGGGCGACGAGGGTCGACGGGACTATCAACAGGTGCGCCGCGCGACCCAGGACCTGCGCCAGGACGTCGGCATGGCGACCGGCGCGATCGACCAGCGCGAGGTCCAGGGCCTCCTCGTCGACGACGAGGAGGCGAAGGAGGCCAGGCTCGACGCCGGGGGTCGTGGCGTCCCCGAGCTGCGCACCGACGGGTCGGGCGCCCGGGCCGCCATCATCGTGGGCCAGGTCGGCCAGAGCGAGCTCGTCGACCAGATCGTCGACGACGGCAAGCTGGACGAGGCCGCGACGATCGCGGGCCGGTGGGAGGCCTACGTGACCAAGTGGGTCAAGGACCCGCTGCCGGGGGTGGACGAGGCCCTCGTGGTCGCCGGGAGCGACGCCCGCGGCACCATCTACGGCATCTACTCGGTCTCGGAGGAGATCGGCGTCTCGCCCTGGTACTGGTTCAGCGACGTGCCGGTGAAGGTGCGGGACGCGATCGTGGTCGGCACCGACGCGCGGGTGGACGACGGACCCGACGTGAAGTACCGCGGGATCTTCATCAACGACGAGGAGCGCCTCGCGCAGTGGGCGAGGTCGAAGTTCCCCACGGACCAGGGGACGCCCGACGTCAACTACTACCGGCACGTCTACGAGCTGCTGCTGCGCCTGCGGATGAACACGCTGTGGCCGGCGATGCACGCGACGTCGACGGCGTTCAACGGCGCCACCGACACCGGGATGTACGACACGGGGACACCGATCAACGCCCGTGAGGCGTCGGCGTACGGCGTGGTCGCGTCGTCGTCGCACGCGGAGCTGATGCTGCGCAGCAACGAGCACGAGTGGCGGGAGTTCTACGAGCGGAACAAGGAGGGGCTCGACATCCGCGGCGCCGACTGGCGTGCCGCGTACGACTACTCGATCAACAAGCCCGCGCTCATCGCCTACTGGCGCGAGAGGCTCGTCGCCAACGAGGAGTTCGAGAGCATCCTGCCGCTCGGCGTCCGCGGCGTGCACGACAGCGAGCCGGTGCTCACCCCCGGCAACCCCTACGGGTTCACGACCAAGGTGGAGATGGTCGGCGATGCCATCACCGAGCAGCGGAAGCTCGTCGCCGAGGTGTACGGCAGCGTCGACGCCGTCCCCCAGGTGTTCATCCCGTACAAGGAGATGAACGACCTCTACAACGCCGGCCTGAAGGACTACATCCCCGACGACGTGACCCTCATGTGGGCGGAGGACAACTACGGCTACCTGCGTCAGATGCCGACGAAGGCCGAGGCGGCCCGCTCCGGCGGCAACGGCGTCTACTACCACAACTCCTACTGGGGCGAGCCGAAGAGCTACCTGTGGCTCAACTCGACGCCCATGGCGCTGATGGTGCAGCAGCTGCACCGGGCGTGGAGCTCGGGAGCAGGGCGGTACTGGATCCTCAACGTGGGTGACATCAAGCCGGGCGAGATCAAGCTGGACCTGTTCGCCCGCCTCGCCTGGGACGTCGACGGGTATGACGACACGAACATCGAGAGCCGCTTCCTCACGGACCAGGTGCGCCGGGACTACCGGCTGACCGGGCAGCAGGCGCGGACGGTCGCCGACGCGCTGACACGGTTCGACACCCTGGAGAGCACCAAGCGTGCGGAGTTCTGGGGTGCGGTGGACGCGTCGAGCGGCAGCTCCGGGCGGATCCACACCGGCCAGGTGTACCCGTTCAGCGCGACGTCGGACGGCGACGAGCTGCAGCGCTACATCAACGAGGCGAACGCCCTGGTGACCGAGCTCGAGGATGTCTCGGCGAAGCTGGCCCCGCAGTACCGGCCCGCGTTCTACCAGCAGGTGCTCCACCGGGTGCGGGCGTACCGCGACATCGCGGAGCACATCGGCTACTTCTGGAAGAACCAGCTCGCGGCGTCGCAGGGTCGTTACGCCAGCGCGGGGAGCTACGAGCTGCTCTCGAAGCGGGCCCGCGCGCGCATCACGGCCGACGAGCGCTACTGGGACACGCTCAGCGACGGCAAGTGGGCGAAGATCATGGGCCACAGCCATCCGGAGGGCTTCCCCAACGAGGGCGCCGTCATGCTGACGAACGACCGGTACGCCAGGGTCCCGGAGGCGCACGAGGGCGTCGGCGCGGCCGCCGAGGGCAGCACGGATCCGGGCGCGGGCACGCTCCGCTTCAGCTCGGCCACGCCCGACGACGAGAGGTTCTTCGACGTCTTCTCGACGGCCGACGTCGCCGACCCGCAGGACTGGGTCGCCGAGGCGGACCAGCCGTGGATCAGCCTGTCGGCGCGCTCGGGGACGACGGCGACCGAACGACGCGTGCGCGTGTCGGTCGACGAGGGGCGCGGCACGTCGGGCGTCGTCCGGGTGTACCGGGCCGTCGACGGGGTGCGCACGGGCGAGCCCGTCGCGACCTTCGCGGTCGACGTCGAGCGGGCGCCCGACCTCAAGGACCTCGACGGGAGCGGGCACCTCGAGTCGAACGGCCGCGTGGTGCTCGAGGCGGAGCACTTCGCCGCCAACGAGCCGGGGGCGGACGGCTCCCGGTGGGCGCCGGTCCAGGGCGTGGGCCAGCGGGGCGCGTCGATGGGGTCGTACCCCGAGACCGCCCCCCGCGTCGACACCGACTTCGCGGACACGGCCCGGCTCACCTACCGCGTCTGGTTCACCTCGACCGGGCGGTTCACGGGGACGTTCTACCGGGTGCCCACCCTGAACGAGGGCACCGAGGACGACGGCACCGCACGGACGGCGCGCACGGCGATCGGCCTCGACGACGAGGTGCCCACCAGTGCGCAGCTCCGCGGCACGTCGGTGTCGGGGAACAGCCAGAGCCCGTGGGGCTTCAACATCATGCATGGGATCGAGCCGCTCGAGTTCACGGTGGACGTCCCGACCCCCGGCTGGCACGACCTGGTCGTGTATCGGTCCGACGCCGCGATCCTCTTCGACCGGATCGTCCTCGAGACCGTCGACGGTGCCGCCGGGGACGGGCTGGTCGGGCCGCCCGAGAGCCCCAACGACGTCGCCGGCGCGGCTCCGCAACGTGCCGTCGTCGCGGAGCTCCCCCGGGAGATGCCGGCGCTGCACCGGGTTCCTGACGTGCACACCACCGAGGGTGCGACGTCCACGATCGACGGGATGTCCGGGGCCGTCTCGGTGACGTCGGACAACGAGACGGCTGTCTCGGCGTCGCTCGACGGCGACGCGGTGCGGGTCACCGGTCACCGTGCGGGCACCGCCGAGGTGGCGGCGACCGCTCGTGACGGCTCCGTCACGGTGGCGACGGTGCGCGTGACGCGTGCCGTCGGCGCCCCGGTGGGGTCCTACCAGGAGGAGGCGGGTTCGATCGTGATCGACGCCGCGGACGCCCTGGAGGACGCCCCCGGGGCCCTCTCGGAGGCGAGCAACAACGGCACGCACACCTGGGCGCAGGCCCGGAACGGTGTGCAGGCCGTGCCGCCCGCCAGCGCCGCGGCGAAGGCGAACTGGATCGCGACCTCTCCGGCCCAGGCCGCGGCGCTGTTCTCCGCGGGGCCGACGGACAAGGTCAACGGCAGCATCGCGCCGGGGGCTCCGCCGCGCCTCGACTTCACGGTCGACGTCGCGGCCGGGGGCACCTACTACCTGTTCGCGAACATGAGCAACCCGAACGCCGACGCGGACTCGTACCACGTGCTCGTCGACGGGACGTGGCGCTACCACTCGGGCAAGAGCAGCCCCGAGGCCGGGTCCGAGTCCTGGTACGGGAGCACCGGCACCGCCGGCGCCGCGATCGCGCTCGCCCCGGGGGAGCACACCATCTCGCTCGCACCGCGCGAGTCGGGTCTCGTGCTGAACCAGCTCGTCCTGACCACCGACAAAGACCCGGGACTCGTGGGCTTCCAGGAGCCCAGCGCTCGGGTCGAGTGACGCCGGGCGGTCGGCAAGGGCCCTGAGCCATGGTCCGGCGGTGCTCCCCTCACCGGAGCGCCGCCGGACCTCGGGCATGCTCTCGGGCGCTCGCCGCCGGACGAGGAAGCTCCTGGCTGACACGCCCTGGGACCGGTGACCGACCGGTCAGCCAGCACTGTTAACGTGACCACCCTCACACGCAAGCCCGAGGCACCTGCCCCGGGCGACGACGTCACGACGAAGTGGGGACGGATGCGAGAGGTCACGAGACGGGAGCTCCTCGGCCTGGGGCTCGCCGGGGGAGCGGCGGCGGTGCTCGCCGGCTGCGCGACGCCGGGCACGACGTCGGTCAACGCCCAGCCGGTGGTGCCGGCGGCGGCCGGGGAGAAGGTCACGCTGACGTACTGGGCGTGGCTCAAGGACCTGCAGAAGGTCGCCGACATCTGGAACGCGAAGCACCCGGACGTCCAGGTGGAGGTGGCCTGGATCCCGGGCGGCAACTCCGGCGGCTACCAGAAGATGTACTCGGCCCTCGCGGCCGGCGGCGGGCCCGACCTCGCGCAGGTGGAGATGCGCACGGTGCCCGAGTTCATGCTGGTCAACGGCCTGGTCGACCTGGAGCGCTACGGCGTCTCCGAGCACGCCGACAAGTTCGACGAGACGCTCTGGAACCAGGTCAGCTTCGCGGGCGGCGTGTACGGCATCCCGCAGGACTCCGGGCCGGTGGGCATGTACTACCGCCCCGACCTCTTCGAGCAGGTCGGCGCCGACGTCCCCACCACGTGGGCGCAGTGGGCGCAGGTGGCGCCCGCTTTCCGCGAGGCGGGCATCTTCATCGACGCGTTCCCGCTGGACGACACGTCGGTGTTCGCCGCGCACGCGATGCAGGCCGGCGCCACGTGGTTGCGCAGCTCCGACGACGGCTGGGTCATCGACATGGCCGACGAGACGACGCTCGACGTCGCGCGGTTCTTCGACAAGGCCATCGACGACGACCTGGTGACGACATCGGCCAACCCGTACTCGCCCGGCTGGTTCGCCGCCGCCGCCGACGACAAGATCGCGTCCCTGGTGAGCGCGAGCTGGGGCGACGCCCTGCTGGAGGGCGTGAGCGGCGCCGAGGGGAAGTGGCGCGTGGCGCCTGCCCCGCGCTGGGACACGGGCTTCGGGTCGTCGTTCATCGGCGGCTCGACGTCGGCGGTGCTCGCGAACAGCAAGCACCCGAAGGAGGCGATGGAGTTCGCCGTCTGGATGAACACGGACCCCGAGGGCATCGACGCGATGATCAAGTACTCGGGCATCGGCTGGTCGCCGGCCCGCGACTACATCGGTGCCGCGCGCGAGGAGCCCAGCGAGTTCTTCGGCGGGCAGCGGTACAACACGGAGGTCTTCCAGCCCGCCACGAAGGAGCAGAACCCCGACTGGCAGTGGTGGCCCATCACGCAGCAGACGTTCAACATCCTCGGCGACGGGTTCCGGCGCAAGGCCACGGGCGGCACGCTCGTGGACGCCGTCGTCGCCGCGGAGGCGCGGACCATCGAGGTGTTCCGCCAGAAGGGCCTGACGATCCGGAAGGCGGAGGACCGATGACCACCCAGACCACCACGCCCACCACCCGGGCCCCGGGCGCGCCGGCGCCGTCGAAGACGAAGCGCGGCACGGCCGTGGGGCGCGCCCCCTGGATCCTCGTCGGGCCGTTCCTCGTGCTGTTCCTGCTGACGTTCGTGCTGCCGATCCTCGTGGCGATCGGGCAGAGCTTCACCACCGTCACGCGGGCGGGGCTGTTCGGCGAGGAGGGCGTCACCACCGGGTTCGCCTGGTTCGAGAACTACCGGATCGCGCTGGAGGACGGGAACTTCATCGCGTCGATCTGGCGGATGCTGCTGTTCGGCGTCGTGCAGGTGCCGGTGATGATCGTCGCGGCGACGGTGCTGGCCCTGCTGCTGGAGTCGGCGTCGGCGCGCTGGCCCGGCTTCTTCCGCGCCACCTACTTCATGCCGTACGGCATCCCGGGCGTCATCGCGACCATCCTCTGGTCGTTCCTGTACGTGCCGGGCCTGAGCCCGATCATCGACCTGACCGAGACGCTGTTCGGGTTCACGCCCGACTTCCTCGGCGCGGGCACGGTGCTGTGGTCGATCGCGAACATCGTCACCTGGACGTACGCGGGCTACAACATGCTCATCATCGTGGCGCAGCTCAAGGCGATCCCGCCCGAGCTGTACGAGGCGGCGCGCGTCGACGGCGCGGGCCCGTGGCGCACGGCGTGGAGCGTCCAGCTCCCGTTGATCCGGCCGGCGCTGGTGCTCACCACGGTCTTCTCCATCATCGGCACGCTGCAGCTCTTCGCGGAGCCGCAGCTGCTCAAGACGGTCTCGCCGGCGATCGACTCGCAGTACACGCCGAACCTGTCGGCCTACACGACCGCGTTCGCCTACAACGACTACAACGTCGCGGCCGCCCAGTCGGTGCTCATCGCGCTCGTCGCGTTCGCGCTGTCGTTCCTCTTCCTCCGGCTGACGAACAGGAGCTCGCGATGACCGCCACCGTGTCCACTCAGCCCGCCTCCACGCCGCCCCTCGGCACCCGCGCCGCGGCGCGGGCCGCCGCCCCGGACCGCGGGGGTCGCCGTCCGGCCACGCGGATCCTCGTCACCGGCATCCTCGTGGTCGTCGCGATCTACTTCCTGGTGCCCGTCTACTGGGTGGTGGTCGCCGCGACGAAGACGACGGACGACCTGTTCGCGACCAACGGCTTCTGGTTCGGGAGCTCGTTCGCGCTGTTCGACAACCTCGGCGCGGTCCTGACGTACGACGGCGGTGTCTTCGTGCGCTGGTTCGCCAACTCCGTGCTGTACGCCGGGGTGGGCGGGCTGATCGCCACGTACCTCGCGGCCGCGGGCGGCTACGCGCTGGCCAAGTACCAGTTCCGGGGCCGCAACCTCATCTTCGGGCTGGTGCTCGGCGGCGTGCTCGTGCCCGGCACGGCCACCGCGCTGCCGCTGTTCCTGCTGTTCAGCCAGCTCGGCCTCGCGAACAGCTACTGGAGCGTGCTGATCCCGTCGCTCGTGTCGCCGTTCGGCTTCTTCCTGTGCCGCATCTACGCCGACGCGACCGTGGACTCCTCGCTCGTCGAGGCGGCCCGCATCGACGGGGCGGGGGAGCTGCGGATCTTCCACACCATCGGCCTGCGGATCATGACGCCCGCACTGGTCACCGTGTTCCTGTTCCAGCTGGTCGGCATCTGGAACAACTACTTCCTGCCGCTGGTGATGCTGAGCGACCAGAAGCTGTACCCGATCACCCTCGGGCTCAACAACTGGCGCAGCCAGACCGACCGGCTGCCCGAGTTCTACGAGCTCACCACCGGGGGCGTGCTGCTCTCGGTGATCCCCCTCGCCATCGCCATGATCGCCCTGCAGCGGTTCTGGCGCGGCGGACTGACGGAAGGTGCTGTCAAGGCATGACCCTGCTCTCCCCGCTGCCGCACGAGTCCACCGTCCCCGCGTCGGGCCGCGTCGAGCCGCCCCGCGCGGCGCTGACCAGCGACGCGCCCCGCCGGTCCCTCGAGGGCGCCTGGGCCTTTCGGCTCCTCGCCGGCGTCCCCGGCGCCCCGGGCGCCCACGGCGTCCTGCCCGCCGGCGAGGCGCCTGCCGACTTCGCCCGCCCCGGCTACGCGACGTCGCCCGACGCCGGCTGGGGCGAGATCCCCGTCCCCGCGCACTGGGTGCTCGAGGGCGACGGCGCGTACGGCCGCCCGATCTACACGAACGTGCAGTTCCCCTTCCCGGTGGACCCGCCGCACGTGCCCGACGAGAACCCGACGGGCGACTACCGCCGCGAGGTCGACGTGCCGGCGTCGTGGACCGAGGGCGGCCGCGTGCTGCTGCGGTTCGACGGCGTGGAGTCGTTCTTCACGGTGTGGGTGAACGGCGTCGAGGTGGGGTCGGCGTCGGGCAGCCGTCTGGCGCACGAGTACGACGTCACCGAGGCCGTGCGCCCGGGCGCCAACACGGTCGCGGTGCGGGTGGTGCAGTGGTCCGCCGCGAGCTACCTCGAGGACCAGGACCAGTGGTGGCTGCCCGGCATCTTCCGCGACGTCACCCTGCTGCACCGGCCCGTCGGGGCGCTCGACGACGTGTGGCTCGACGCCGACCTCGTCCCCGGGTCCGACCCGGCCACCGGCGAGGGCACCCTCGTGCCCGAGGTGCGCGCCGACGGCGCGGCGTTCCCCGTGCGGCTGCGGGTGCCCGAGCTCGGGGTCGACGTCGTGTGGGCGACACCCGAGGACGTCGCGCCCGTCGCGGTCGGCGCCGTCGAACCCTGGTCGGCCGACGTCCCGCGCCGCTACGAGGCGACCGTGGCGTCGACGGGCGAGACCGTGAGCCTGAAGGTGGGCTTCCGGCGTGTCGAGATCGTCGGCGACCGGCTGCTCGTCAACGGGCGGCGGGTGGTCTTCTCCGGCATGAACCGGCACGAGACCCACCCGGACCGGGGCCGCGTCTTCGACGAGGAGCACGCCCGGGCCGACCTGCTGCGGATGAAGCAGCACAACGTCAACGCGATCCGCACCAGCCACTACCCGCCGCACCCGCGCGTGCTCGACCTGGCCGACGAGCTGGGCCTGTGGGTGATCCTCGAGACCGACCTCGAGACGCACGGCTTCGGCGACGGCGACTGGGTGGGCAACCCGAGCGACGACCCGGCCTGGCGCGAGGCGTACCTCGACCGCGTGCGGCGCACCGTGGAGCGCGACAAGAACCACCCGAGCGTCGTGCTGTGGTCGCTGGGCAACGAGTCGGGCACCGGCAGCAACCTCGCTGCCATGGCCGAGTGGGTGCACCACCGCGATCCGTCGCGGCCCGTGCACTACGAGGGCGACTACGCGGGCGAGTACACCGACGTCTACTCGCGGATGTACTCGACGGTCCCGGAGACGGCGTCGATCGGGAGCGGCGACCTGTCGCCGCTCCTCGGCTGCAGCGTCGCCGACTCCGCCCGCCAGCGGTCCAAGCCGTTCCTGCTGTGCGAGTACGCGCACGCCATGGGCAACGGCCCCGGCGCGCTCGACCAGTACCGCGAGCTCGTGGACACCCACCCGCGGCTGCACGGCGGGTTCGTCTGGGAGTGGCGCGACCACGGCCTGCGCACCACCGCCCCGGACGGCACCGAGTTCTTCGCCTACGGCGGCGACTTCGGCGAGGTGGTGCACGACGGCAACTTCGTCATGGACGGGATGGTGCTGTCCGACGACACCCCCAGCCCCGGGCTGACGGAGTTCGCGCACGTCGAGCGACCCGTCGTCGTGCGGCCGTCCGGCGGGCCCGCGTCGGGCAGGGTCGAGGTCTGGAACCGCCGCCACACCGCGGGCACGGGCGACCTCGTGCTGCGGTGGCGGGTCGAGCACGACGGCGCGGTCGTGGCCTCGGGCGAGACCGATGCCGGCCCGGACGGGACGCCCGTCGCCGCGGGGGAGCGGGTGGAGGTCCGGCTGCTCGACGTCGCGGCCCTGCCCACCGCGGCCCCGGGCGCCGAGGTGTTCCTCACCGTCGAGCTCGCGCTGCGCGAGGACGCGTCGTGGGCGGACGCCGGGCACGTCGTCGGGCGCGACCAGTGGCCCCTGCCGACGCGGGCGGCGAGCCGCACGGCGCGCCGGTCAGGCGTGGCGCTCGCGGACGCGCCGGTCGCGTTCCGCGGCCCCGAGCTGGTCGCCCTGGCCGGGGCGGACGTGTCCGCGCCGCGCCTCGAGCTGTGGCGGGCGCCCACGGACAACGACCGCGGCGCCGGGATGGGCAGCTACGACGCGGCCGACCCGACGGCGCTCCCGTGGCGCGGCGCGCCCGCGCCGTCGGTCGCCGACCGGTGGCGCCGCCAGGGCCTGGACCGGCTCACCCACCGCACCGTCGCCGTCGAGGAGTCGGCCGACCGGCTGCGGGTGCTGCGCAGGGTGTCCGCCGCCCAGAGCCGGCGGACGATCGACGTCGAGGAGACGTGGACCGCCGAGCGCGCCGCCGACGGCGCCGTCGAGGCCGTGCTGCGCGTGGTCCTCACGCCCGACGACCGGTGGGACGACGTGTGGCCGCGCGTCGGCGTCCACCTGGCGCTGCCGACCGACGTCGACGGCGCGGAGTGGTTCGGCCTGGGGCCGCACGACTCGTATCCGGACGTGCGCTCCTCGGTCGTGGTGGGGCGGCACCGGGCGGGCCTCGACGACCTGCGCGTGCCGTACGCGCGGCCGCAGGAGTCGGGCCACCGCTCCGAGGTGCGCGACCTGGTGCTGGCGCGCGACGGGCGCCCGTGGGTGCGGATGGCCGCCGCCCGCGACGCCCGCGGCCGCCTGCCCGGCTTCACGCTGGCCCGGCACTCCGCGCACGAGCTCGCCGCGGCCGCGCACCCGCACGAGCTGCCCGTGCCGGAGCGGCACCACCTGTACGTCGACGCCGCCCAGCACGGCCTGGGCTCGCGCGCCTGCGGCCCGGACGTCTGGCCGACGGCGATGCTGCGCCCGCAGGCCCGGACCCTCGAGCTGCGCTGGCGAGCCCTGTGACGCTGTGAGCGGGCGTTTGGCCCTGTTTCGCGACCGGGACAGGGC
>NZ_JBHWYY010000025.1:0-14456 GCF_042728595.1 Isoptericola sp. NPDC060185
TGCCGAGGTAGTGGTCCAGTCCACTACCTCGGCACGAACGGAACTACCTCGTGGGGGCGAGGGTGGGAACCCTGCTCGGGTAGGCTGTCGGAAACCGCTTCCCCGACGTCGCCCGGCGACTGCAAGGAGATCGACGATGCCCTCCGCCCCCGCCTCCTCGACCGGCCAGGACCGTCGGCGGTACGCCGTCGCCGGCACCGGGCACCGTGCCGGCATGTACGTGGACGCGCTGATCGGGGACCACGCCGACGACGGCGAGATCGTCGCGTGGGTCGAGCCCAACCCGGTGCGGGCCGCGGTGCACGAGGCGAAGGTCGCGGCCGCCGTCGGCGGCGAGCGGCCCCTGTACCACCCGGACGACCTCGAGAAGGCGCTCGACGAGCAGCGGGTGGACCGCCTCGTCGTCACCTCCGTCGACCGGACGCACGCCGACCTCGTCTCGCGTGCCCTGCGCGCCGGCGTCGACGTCGTCGTCGAGAAGCCGATCGCCGCCACCGAGCACGAGGCGCGCCAGATCGCCGACGCCGTCGCCGAGACCGGCCGCGACCTCACGATGACGTTCAACTACCGCTACTCGCCGCGGAACTCCGCGCTGCGCGAGGTCATCGCCTCCGGCGAGATCGGGCAGGTGCTGAGCGTCCACTTCGACTGGGCCCTCGACACCGTGCACGGCGCCGACTACTTCCGCCGCTGGCACCGCGAGAAGGTCAACAACGGCGGCCTGCTGGTGCACAAGTCCAGCCACCACTTCGACCTCGTCAACTGGTGGATCGACGCCGTGCCGCAGCGGGTCTTCGCGAGCGGCGGCCGCCGGTTCTACGGCGACGACGCCGCGCACGCGCGCGGCTACGAGCCGACGGCCGGGGAGCGGGCGCTGCGCGAGCAGGGCGTGGACCCGTGGCGCATCGACGTCGCCGCCGACCCGTACCTCGCCGCGCTGTACGGCCCCGAGGCGCAGGCCGTCGACGGCTACCGCCGCGACCGCAGCGTCTTCGACGCGGGCATCACCACCGAGGACACGCTCGGCCTCGTCGTCGAGTACGCCGGCGGCCCCGTGCTCACCTACTCGCTCACCGCCAGCGCCCCCTGGGAGGGGTACCGCGTCGTCGTCAACGGCTCGCGCGGCCGGGCGGAGCTCGAGGTGGTCGAGCGCGGGTCCGTCGTCTTCGGCGCCGACGGCAAGGCGACCGTCGACCCGAGCTTCACCGCCACCTTCGGCGAGGACACCGTGCGCCCCGAGGGGGAGCGGCTCGTGGTGCAGAAGCACTGGGAGCGCGCGGAGGAGCGGCCCATCGTCGCCGTCGGCGCGGGCGGCCACGGCGGCGGCGACGCGCTGCTGCTCTCCGACGTCTTCCGCGGCCGCACCGAGGCCGACCCGCTCGGCCGAGCCGCCGGCTTCCGCGACGGGCTCCGCGCGTCCGGCATCGGCTACGCGGGCAACCGCTCGCTCGCCACGGGCGACCCCGTCCGCCTCGCCGACCTGGGCCTCGGCATCGACCTCTGAGCCCTGTTCGGCGCAGGAGCGTCAGCGGGCCCAGGGGGCGCCGAGCTCGGCGAAGGTCCGCTGGGTGCGTGCGACCTCCGCGCACCAGCGCTCGACGTCGGCCACCACGGGCCGGCGGTCGGCGCCCTCGCCCCGCCACTCGACGTGCTCGGCGGCGATCGGGGCGGGGTCGGCGCTGGTGCGCACGGCCTCGAGGACGCGCATGAACGCGCCGGTGTCGCGGACGTCGCACAGCAGGGTGCGGGAGTCGTCGGCGCGGGCGGCGAGGAGGTCGTCGAGCAGGGACGTGCGCCCGTACGTCTTGTCCATCTGGGCCGCGTCGGTGCGCAGCAGCAGGCGGTCGTGCTCGTACTCGTAGGCGAGGTCGCCGCGCGTGCCGCGCACGACGACGCGGGCGGGGGAGCGCTCGGGTGCGCACAGCGTGAGCCCGAAGCCGTAGCGCCGGCCGCGCGCGTCCTGCACGCGGACCGACGACGTGTCGTCGGCCTCGATCGGGTTGGCGCGGTACAGGTCGGTGTCCACCCAGGTGACGTCCTGCGCGGTCGTCGCCCCGCCGAGGCGCAGGGCGGTCGCGACGGCGTGCGCCAGCGGGTTGGTCACGACGCCGTCGACGACGTCCCGCCCGTCCAGCCGGCGGCGCCCTGCCCAGGCGGCGCGGCGCCAGTACGACACCGTGCGCACCCAGGTGCCGACCGCGCCGAGGCCCACGACGTCGCCGATCTCGCCGCGCGCGAGGACGTCCGCCGCGGCGGACAGCGCGTGCGAGCCGAACGTCTGGAACCCCACCTGGCAGCGGCGGCCGGTGCGCTCGGCCACGGCGACGAGCTCGGTGTGCTCGGCCAGCGATGCCGTGGTCGGCTTCTCCAGGAGCACGTCGATGCCCGCCTCCATGGCGGCGCGCGCCAGCGGCAGGTGCGTGGGGATGGGCGTGCTCAGCACCACCACGTCCACGCGGACGGACGGCGTGGACAGCAGGTCGCCGAACGTCGGGAACCAGGGCGCGCCGGCGTCGTGCGCCTCGTGCCCCGGGCCGGGCTCGCGCGGGTCGACGACGGCGGCCAGCCGCGCGCCGCCGGTGCGCTGCAGCTCGAGCACGCGACGCACGTGCGAGGCGCCGTGGCCGTGCAGCCCGACCACCGCGATCTGCGGGACGAGGCCGTCGGAGGTCGGGTACGTCATCGTCCACCGGTCCTGGGGTGTCGTCGTGACCCGGCCGGGGATCCCCGGCCGGGTGTGGTGCTGAGAGGGTCGCGGCGCGTCAGCGCAGCGTGGCGGCGAGGGCGGTCGCCTCGTCGAGGTCGAGCGCGCGGTCCACGAGGGCGGCCACGATCCCGGTCTCGACGGTGCCGCCCGCGGGCACCCGCAGCGGGGTGTCCCAGGCCAGCGCGGGCCCGCCCCCGGGGTACTCGGCGGCGCGCAGGAACCAGTGCCGCGGCGGCGACGTCTGCGCGATGAGCAGCGTCGTCGCGCGGTCCTCGGCGTACGGGTCGTGGTGCTGCTGCACGAACGCGACCCACGGCGACGTGCTGCCGTGCGCGCGCTCCTCGCCCTCGCCGCCCTCGGACAGCACGACGGTGCGCTGCGCGATCGGCGCGCGCCAGAACACGCCGCCGTACCCCGCCCCCGGGCGGCCGTTGGTGGCGGGGGAGCGGATCTCCAGCGGCCCGTGCGACGCGTGCAGGGTGGAGCGCCACTCGAGCGCCCATCCGTCGTCGCCGAGCAGGCGGGCGCCGAGCCGGCGCTGCTCGTCGAGCAGGGGCTCGCCGTGCTCGTCGTCCCAGCGCACGGTGTCGAGCAGCACGTGGGGGGCGAGCGGGTCGACCTCCGCGCAGGTGCTGACCTGCCGCCCGTGGTTGGGCAGCAGGGTCGGGCCGACGTCGGCCACGAAGGTGCGCCCGCCCCAGAAGCTGGTGCCGTTCACGTCGGGGACGGCCACGCTGACGCCGTAGTGGTGCCGGTGGTCGACGGGCTCCGACTCGGTGAGCGGCACGCCCGCCAGCGAGTGCACCGGGTGCAGGTAGGGGCGAGGGGAGTGGATGGCGGGCAGCCGCTCGCCGTCGACGTACCGGGCCAGCGGGACGCGGTCGCGCGTGTGCCGCAGCACCACCTCGCGCGGCTCGACGGACCACGCGGGCCCCGGGTCGACGTCCTCGGGGTCCGGCACGACGGCGGGCGCGGGCTCCGCCACCTCCGCGCGGGCGACGCGGCGCGGCACCGGGCCGGTGCTGGAGCGGGCCTCGAGGCGGGCGGTGAACCGGGTGGTGGACGCCGCGTGGGCGTCGTCGTCGATGACGGCGTGCAGCTCGCGCCACGCCTGGCGGCCCAGCTCCGCCTGCGGCACGGACACGGTGGTCAGGGCGGGCGTCGCGTACCGGGCGAGGTCGATGTCGTCGTACCCGGCCACGGAGATGTCGCCGGGGACGGCCACCCCGGCCTCGTTGAGCGCCGCCAGGAGGCCGAACGCGACGAGGTCGTTGTAGGCGACGACGGCGGTGGCGCGGCTCGCGAGCACCGGGCCGGCGGCGGCGTGCCCGGCGGCGAGGTCGGCGCCGACGGAGAGCTCGACGACCTCCAGGTCGGCGTGCCGCTCGCGCGCGACGGCGAGCCCGGCGCGCCGGGCGGCGTCCGTCGCCGCGGCGCGCGGACCGGCCAGGTAGGCGAGACGCCGGTGGCCGAGGCCGACCAGGTGCTCGACGACCTGCACGGTGGCCTCTGCGTAGTCGATGACGAGGCTCGGCGTGCCCGCGTGGTCGACCTCGCGGTTGATCACGGCCGCCGGGGTGACCAGCGGCAGCAGCGCGTCCAGGGCGGCGCCGGGCATCCGCGGGGCGACGAGGATGAGCGCGTCGCAGCGCATCCGTGCCTCCCGGGCGATGGCGGCCTCCTCGGACGGGTCCTCGGCGGCGTCGGCCACGAGCACCCGGTAGCCGTCCTCGGCCGCGGCGGAGGTGACGCCACGCAGGATCTGCTGGAACACGGGGTTGCCCAGGTCCGGCACGACGAGCGCGACGGTCGTGGTGCGGCCCAGCGACAGGCTGCGCGCCACGTTGCTGGGGCGGTAGTTCAGGTCGATCGCCGCCTCCTGCACGCGGGCCGCGATCGCGGGGTCGACCGTGCTGCGGCCGTTCATCACGCGGGAGACGGTGGCGCGCGAGACGCCGGCGGCGGTGGCGACGTCGGCGATGGTCACCGTCGGTCGCCGCAGGTTCACGTCAGGCATCGATGCCTCCTCGGGCTCACGAGCCGACCGTACACCATTGGAAACCGGTTGCTCTCGTGGTACGTTCCCGAGAAGCAACCGGTTTCCAGGCGACGTCGCCGGGGGCCGTGGATCGAGGGAGATCGGGAGGCCGGCGATGACGCCCACCAGCACGCCGCACGGCGAGGTGCCGCGATGGCGGTGATCCAGGAGGTGGCCCGCACGCGCGGCGCGGCCAAGGAGCGACGCAAGGGCGACGGCAAGGCCGCCGCGGTCTTCCTCGCCCCGTGGTTCGCCGGCGTCGTCCTCATCACGGCGTTCCCGCTGGTCGCCTCGCTCTACCTGTCCTTCACGGACTACAGCCTGCTCGAGGCGCCGGGGTGGATCGGGCTCGAGAACTACACGCGGATGTTCGACGACCCGCGCTTCTTCCAGGCGCTCAAGGTCACGTTCACCTATGTGCTCGTCTCGGTGCCCCTGCAGCTCGCCGCCGCGCTCGCGCTCGCCGTCGTGCTCGACAAGGGCCTGCGCGGCCTGGCGTTCTACCGGTCGATCTACTACCTGCCGTCCCTGCTCGGGGGCAGCGTCGCCATCGCCATCCTGTGGCGGCAGGTGTTCGGCGCCGACGGCCTGGTCAACCAGCTGCTCGCCTTCGTCGGCGTCGAGGGCGTCGGCTGGGTGTCCCACCCGGACTACGCGCTGGGCACCCTCATGGTGCTCAACGTCTGGACGTTCGGCGCGCCCATGGTCATCTTCCTCGCCGGGCTGCGGCAGGTCCCGGCCATGTACTACGAGGCCGCGTCGATCGACGGCGCCGGCCGCTGGCGCCGGTTCCGCAGCATCACGCTGCCGCTGCTCACGCCGATCATCTTCTTCAACCTGGTGCTGCAGCTCATCGGGGCGTTCCAGTCGTTCACGCAGGCGTACATCGTCAGCGGCGGCACGGGCGGCCCGGTCGACTCCACGCTCTTCTACACGCTGTACCTCTACGACCGAGGGTTCGGCTCGTACCAGATGGGGTACGCGTCGGCGATGGCGTGGTTCCTGCTGCTCGTCGTGGCGGGCATGACCGCCGTGAACTTCCTCGCCTCCAAGTTCTGGGTCTTCTACGATGACTGACGCTCCCGCGCGCCCCGAGTCGCGCCCCGCACCCGCCCGCCCCTCGCTCGCCGAGGTGGCGGCCACCTACCCCGAGCGCCGCCCGCCGCGACGTCGCGCCGGGGCCGCCGTCCGCCGCGTGGCACGCCACGTGCTGCTGATCGCGTTCGGCCTGGTCATGCTCTACCCGCTGCTGTGGATGCTGGCGAGCTCCTTCAAGCCCACCTCGCTGATCTTCCGCGAGCCCGGCCTGATCCCCACCGAGTGGGACTTCAGCAACTACACCGACGGCTGGAACGCGCTGCTGCACCCGTTCGGGCACTACCTGCTGAACTCGGCGATCGTCGTGCTCGGCTCGGTGCTCGGCAACCTGGTCTCCTGCTCGATGGCGGCCTACGCCTTCGCCCGGCTGAAGTTCCGCGGCCGCAACCTGTGGTTCGCCGTCATGCTCATGTCGATCATGCTGCCGATCCACGTGATCATCGTGCCGCAGTACATCCTGTTCTCGTCGCTGTCCTGGATCAACACGTTCCTGCCGCTGGTCGTGCCGAAGCTGCTGGCCACGGACGCGTTCTTCATCTTCCTCATGGTGCAGTTCTTCCGCGGCATCCCGAAGGACCTCGACGAGGCGGCCCGGCTCGACGGGTGCGGCCACGGCCGCATCTTCCTGCGGATCATGCTGCCGCTGTCCCTGCCGGCCCTCGCCACCACCGCGATCTTCACCTTCATCTGGACCTGGAACGACTTCTTCAGCCAGCTGATCTTCCTGACGAAGCCGGAGATGTACACGGTCCCGATCGCGCTGCGCACGTTCGTCGACTCCACGAGCAACAGCTCGTGGGGCCCCCTGTTCGCCATGTCGATCGTGTCGCTGATCCCCGTGTTCCTCGTCTTCCTGTTCGGCCAGAAGTACCTGGTCAAGGGCATCGCCACCACCGGCATCAAGTAACGCACCGCCCATCCGCAGCACGTCCGCACCGTCGTTCGAAGGAGAACCTCATGCGAGTCACAGCTCACCGCGCGACGCGCCGCCGCGGCGCCGCGCTCGTCGCCCTCACCGCCGTCGGGGCGCTCGCCCTGACCGCCTGCTCCGGCGGCGACTCGGGCATCGTGCCCTCCGACCAGGAAGGCGGGAAGGGCGGCGACGTCGAGATCCGCTTCTCCTGGTGGGGGTCCGACGACCGGCACAAGACGACCGAGCAGATCATCGACCTGTTCGAGGAGAAGAACCCCGGCATCACCGTCGTGCCGGACTACACCGACTGGGGCGGCTACTGGGACAAGCTCGCCACCGCCACGGCCGGCGGCGACACCCCCGACGTCATCACGCAGGAGGAGCGGTACCTGTCGGACTACGCCTCCCGCGGCGTGATCGCCGACCTGGGCGCGCTCGACATCGACACCTCCGAGATCTCCGACGACATCCTCACCACCGGCGAGGTGGGCGGGAAGCTCGTCGGCATCCCGACCGGCGTGAACGCCTACGCCTTGGTGGCCGACCCGCAGATCTTCGCCGACGCGGGCGTCGACATGCCCGACGACACCACGTGGACGTGGGAGGACTACGTCGACATCGCCGGGAAGATCTCGAAGGGCGCCGGCAAGGGCGTCTGGGGCACGCAGGACTACGGCTTCAACGAGGCGGGCCTCGCCGTCCTCGCGCGGCAGAAGGGCGAGACGCTCTACACGCCGGACGGCGAGCTCGGCGTCTCGAAGGAGACCGTCGCCCAGTTCTTCCAGACGTCGCTGGACCTCATGGCGAACGGTGGACAGCCCGACGCGTCGCGCTCGGTCGAGTACCAGAACGCCGGGCCGGAGGGGTCGCTTCTCGGCACCAACGCCGGCGCGATGGGCGTGTGGTGGAGCAACCAGCTCGGGGCGCTCTCCGACGCCTCCGGTCGGGACCTGGAGCTGCTGCGCCTGCCCGGCGAGTCCGAGTACGAGCGGACCGGCATGTACTTCAAGCCGGCCATGTACTACTCCGTGTCGGCCAAGAGCAAGCACCCCGAGGAGGCGGCCAAGCTGGTCGACTTCCTGCTCAACGACCCCGACGCGGCGAAGCTGCAGCTCACCGACCGCGGCCTGCCGGCCAACATGAAGGTCCGCGAGGCGATCCTGCCCGACCTCACCGCCGCCGACCAGCGCATGGCCGACTTCATGGCCGAGCTCGAGGACGACGTCGTCGACAACCCGCCGGTGCCGCCGAACGGCGCCAACGAGATGCAGGACATCATCACGCGCATCAACACCGAGGTGCTGTTCGAGCGGATGACGCCCGACCAGGCCGCCGACGCCTTCCTCCAGGACGTGGGCGCCGCGATCGGCGGCTGACGACGCGCGGCGGACCCCGCTCGATCCCTTCGAGCGGGGTCAGACCGGGCGGATCGTCACGACGGTGGCGGCGGGGTCGGCGCGGAACGTCAGCACGCGGGTCGCGGGGTCCCAGCTCTCCACGGTGCCGCCGTCCACCTGCCCGCCGTCGGGGAACGCGTCGGCGGGCAGGTACGCCTCGCTCGTCGCACCCGCGTCCGCGGCGCTCCCGCCCCCGGCCCCGCCAGGGCCGAAGCGGAGCGTGAGCGCGTCGTCGTCGGCGGTCCAGCCGCGCAGGTCGCCGGCGACGGCGCGGGGGTAGGGCCGCTCGACGGCGCCGACCAGGTTGCGCGGCGTGCCGTCCTCCTCGTAGGGGCCCCAGCTGCCCGGGTCGCTCGACCAGTAGACGGTGCCCATCCCGGCCTCGTCGGCGGTGCGGTAGACGAGGTCGAGGTAGTCGAGGGCGCCGGGCAGGGTGGTGTCGAGGCCGAACTCGCCGAGGATCACGGGGACGTCGCCGAGGGCGTGCGCGGTGCGGGCGGTGTTCGCGGCCCACGCGTCGACGGTGCCCTCGACGAGGGTGCGGCTGGACCCGGTGAAGCCGTCGCCGAGGTCCATCGGCAGCGGGTACAGGTGCGGGCAGAACGCGACGCGGGCGCCGCCGTCGCGCGGGTCGTCGACGGGCCGCAGGCCGCTCGGCAGGCCCCAGTTGTAGCCCATCGCCTGCGGCTCGAGGCAGGCCCACGTGTCCGCGTCGACCTCACGGATCGCGTCGACGCTGCGCTGGTACAGCTCGGTGAGCGGGCCGGCCTCGAACTGCGGGCCCTGCACGGTGCCGCCGTAGGGCTCGTTCATGAGGTCGTAGGCGACGACGGCGTCGACGTCGGCGAACCGCTCGGCGACGGCGCGCCACGCGCCCGCGTAGTGGTCCATGAGCTCCGGGTGCTCGCCCGTCGTGTTCCAGAAGTGGTCGAAGGCCCGGATGACGCCCGGCTCCAGGTAGTACAGCTCCCACATGTCGTGGTCGCGCACCGGGAAGCCGTCCAGGTACGTGGCCCACGCCGGCGCGCCGTTGCCCGACTGCCCCGACGGTGTGATGGCGCTGCCCCACAGGTCCTGGTGCATGTCGAGCATCACGTGGTAGCCGCGCTCCGCGTACCAGTCGACCCGATCGGCGACGTCGTCGAGGTACGCCTGGTCGTAGGTGCCGGGCTCCGGCTCCACCTTGCGCCACGAGATCAGGAACCGGACGAAGTCGGTGCCGGTGTCGGCGCTCTCGCGCGCCAGGTCGTCCTCGGTGAAGTCGGGGAGTCCGTCGGGCGCGGACTTCGAGCTGGACGCCGTGTTGAAGCCGTGCGCGACGACGGCGCGACCCTCGCCGTCGCGCAGGAACGCCGCGGCCGGTTCCGGCGCGCGCAGGGCGGCGGCGACCCCGCCCCCCACGACGACGGCCGCGAGCCCCGCGGCCAGGATGGTGCGCGCTGCGACCACGTGACGTCCTCCTCGACGTGCTGCGTGAACGGTGGGACCCGGTGGTGATCCGGACCGCGACGGGAGGCTAGCATCGGCCGCGTGTCGACGATGACCACGGCGCGGGACACCCCGCGGACCACCCCGTGCGCGGGCCGCCGCGTCGCGCTCACCACGTTCCTCGGGATCGCCGCCGCCTCCGTCGTGGCGGGGATCTGGCCGGTCACCGGGACGGCCACGACCTGGTTCCCGGCGCTCGCCGTCCCGCCGGCGCTGGGCCTGCCCTCCCTGCTGCCGCCGCTGCGGCTCGCGCCGCTGGGCGAGACCACCTGGGCGTTCTGGGCCGCCGACACCGCGGGCGTCGTCGTCCTCCTGCTGGCCGCCGCCCTGCAGCTGCGGCACGTCACCCGCGCCCGGCCCGAGCCGGGCCCCGGCCGGGCGTTCGGCCGCGGCGTGTGGACGTGCGTCGTCGCCGTCGTCGCGGGGAACCTGGTGCGGTCCGTGTACGGCGGCTTCGCCGTGCACGCCGGCCTCGGCGCGTACGCCGGTCAGGTGGTCGGGGGAGTGCTGGTCTCCGCCCTGACCGGGGCGCTGCTCGGGCTGGTCGTCGGCCTCGCCGCCGCCGTGGCGGCCGTCGTCGGGAGGCGGGAGCCGGCCGCGGGCTGAGCTCGATTCCTCCCCGAGTCGTCAGGAGGGATCGACGGCGCGCGCGACGACGGCGCAGCGGTCGTCGCCCGGCGCGGCGCCCGTGGCGGCGCGCACGAGCAGGTGGCGCAGGGCGTCGCGCTCGGCGCCGTCGAGCCCGGCGAGCAGCTCGTCCTCGGCCGTGCGGACGCGGGCGTCCAGGTCGGCGAGGACGGCGCGGCCGTGGTCGGTCACGACGATGCGGCGCGCGCGCCGGTCGGCGGGGTCCGGCTGCCGCTCGACGAGGCCGCAGCCGGCGAGCTCGTCGAGCAGGTAGGTCATCACGGTGCGGTCGATGCCGAGGCGGGCGGCGAGAGCTGCCTGCGTGGGCGGGGCGTCGCGGGTCACGGCGGCGAGCACCTCGTAGCCGCGCCCGCCGTGCGGCACGTCCTCGCACGCCGCGGCGACCCGGGCGCTCCACTCACGCAGCAGCGCGGCGAGCGACCAGCCCAGCGGGGACGGGTCGACGGCGGCCGCCGCGCCGCGGGGGCGGCGGGTCCGGTCGGTGGTGGTGCTCACCCCGCCATCGTACGGGGAATGGGCGGTCGGCAAGAAGAGTTGCCGCTGATATCGTCTGTCTGACAGACGATCTCCCGCCGCGGCGGGAGCGGTCCTCCCCGCGAAAGGCCCCCATGACGGACTACGGCCACGACCTGGTCTTCGGCACGTTCCTCACCCCGACCAACCGCGACCCGCAGCAGCCGGTGCGGCTCGCGCAGGTCACCGAGGCGGCCGGGCTCGACCTGGTGACGTTCCAGGACCACCCGTACCAGCCCGGGTTCCTCGACACCTGGACGCTGCTGTCGTGGGTGGCCGCGCAGACCGAGCGGGTGACCGTCGCGGGCAACGTGCTCAACCTGCCGCTGCGGCCGCCGGCCGTGCTCGCGCGAGCCGTCGCGTCCCTCGACCTGCTCTCCGGCGGCCGGGCGGCCCTCGGCCTCGGCGCCGGCGGGTTCTGGGACCCGATCGTCGCGATGGGCGGCACCCGCCTCACGCCGGGGGAGTCCGTGGACGCCCTCGACGAGGCGCTCGACATCATCCGCGGCATCTGGGACGGGCAGGAGCGCCGGGCGCTGCGCGTCGAGGGCGCCCACCACCGCGTCGTCGGCGCCAAGCGTGGGCCCGAGCCGGCCCACGACGTCCCCATCTGGCTCGGCGCGCTCAAGCCCCGCATGCTGCGCCTCATCGCCCGCAAGGCCGACGGCTGGCTGCCGTCGCTCGCATACCTCAAGGACGGCGACCTGCAGCGCGGGCACGCGATCATCGACGAGGCCGCCGAGGAGGCAGGCCGCCACCCGGCCGAGATCCGGCGCCTGCTCAACGTGCAGGGCGCCGTCACCGACCAGCCGCGCGGCTTCCTCCAGGGGCCCGTGGAGCAGTGGGTCGACGAGCTGGCGGCCCTCGCCCTCGAGGACGGCATCGGCACCGTGATCCTCGCGGCCGACGACCCGACCCTCGTCCAGGTGTACGGGCAGGAGGTCGCGCCCGCCGTGCGCGAGCTGGTGGCGCGGGAGCGCGCGTCGTCGGGCACGGCCCCGGCGGCGTCCCAGCGCGGTGCGCGGGCGATCGCCCTGCGCCGACCGGGCATCGACTACGCCTCCGTGCCCGCGGCGCTGGCGGCCACCGCCGTCGAGCCCGGCGACCGCGCCTACGACGGCGTGCGGCACAACTACCTGCGCTCGGGCGCGCCCGGCCTCGTGCTGCGGCCGCGCACGACGGCGGAGGTCGCCGAGGCGGTCTCCTGGGCGCGCACGCAGGACGTGCCGCTCGGCGTGCGGTCGGGCGGGCACGGCATCAGCGGCCGGTCGACCAACGACGGCGGGATCGTCGTCGACCTGGGCGCCCTGGACCAGGTCGAGGTGGTCGACGAGGCCACGCGGCGGGTGCGGGTCGGCGTCGGCGCCACGTGGGGCCGCGTCGCCGAGGCGCTGGCTCCCCGCGGCTGGGCCATCAGCTCGGGCGACTCCGGCGGCGTGGGCGTCGGCGGGCTCGCCACCGCGGGCGGCGTCGGCTTCCTGGGCCGCCTCTACGGGCTGACGATCGACCACGTCGTCGCGGCCGAGGTCGTCACCGCGGACGGGCGCGTGGTGCGCGCGTCGGCCGACGAGGTCCCCGACCTGTTCTGGGGCCTGCGCGGCGCGGGCGGCAACCTCGGCGTCGTGACGTGGGTCGAGATCGAGGCGATGCAGCTCGGCGATCAGGGGGCCGTCGTCTTCTCCCAGATGACGCTCGACGCGACCGACGTCGCGGGCACCCTCGAGCGCTGGGGCGCCGTCGTCGAGTCCGCGCCGCGCGAGCTCACCAGCTTCCTCATCCTGTCCCCGGGCCGCCGCGGCCGCCTCGCCGACGGCAGCGACGACCAGGGCCCGGTCGCCCAGCTCATGACCGTGTGGGCGGGCGACGACACGGACGCCGCCGTCGAGCAGCTCGAGCGGCTCGCCGGGGCCGGCCCGCTGCTGGCCCACCAGGCGTACCTGCTGCCGTACGCGGGCGTCGTGCAGGCCGGAGACAAGCACCACCAGGGCGGCGGGGACCCCGCCGTCCGGTCCGGGCTGGTCGCGCACCTGGACGCCGCGACGTCGCGCGCCTTCGAGAGACTGGCGCTGTCGGGCGAGGCGTACTTCCTGCAGGTCCGCGCGACCGGCGGCGCCTCCCACGACGTCGAGCCCGGCGCGACGGCGTACGCCCACCGGCACCAGAACTTCCTGCTGTCGGCGATGTCGTCGTCGCAGGACCGGCTCGACGCCGTGTGGGACGACGTCATGGCCCCGTACACCGACGGGCTGTACCTGTCGTTCGACACCGACACCCGCCCCGAGCGGCTCGCCGACGCCTTCCCCGGGGCGACGCTCGACCGCCTGCGCGAGGTGAAGCGCGACTGGGACCCGGACAACGTGTTCCGCGCCAACTTCCCGGTGCCGCCCGCGTCCTGACCCCGGCCTCCTGACGCGACCGCGCTCACAACGAGGCGGGGCATGCGCGAGGATGGGGCCATGCCTCTCGCACCTCGGTACCTGGCCGACGACGCCCGCTACGAGTCGATGACCTACCGCCGCACCGGCCGCTCCGGCCTGGACCTGCCCGCCCTGTCGCTGGGCCTGTGGCACAACTTCGGCGACACCACGCCGTTCGACACGCAGCGAGCCATCCTGCGCCGCGCGTTCGACCTCGGCGTCACGCACTTCGACCTGGCCAACAACTACGGCCCGCCCTACGGCTCGGCGGAGGAGAACTTCGGCCGCCACCTGGCCAAGGACCTCGCGCCGTACCGCGACGAGCTCGTCATCTCCACCAAGGCCGGCTACGACATGTGGCCGGGCCCGTACGGCGACCACGGCTCGCGCAAGTACCTGCTCTCCTCGCTGGACCAGTCGCTGACCCGCATGGGCCTGGACCACGTCGACGTCTTCTACCACCACCGGCCCGACCCCTCGACGCCGCTCACCGAGACGATGGGCGCCCTCGCGTCCGCCGTCCAGCAGGGCAAGGCGACGTACGTCGGCGTCTCGAACTACTCGCCGTCCCGCACCCGCGAGGCCGCGCAGGTGCTCGCCGACCTGGGCGTGCCGCTGCTCATCCACCAGCCCAGCTACTCGATGTTCAACCGGCACGTGGAGATCGCGGACCGCGAGGACGCGTACGACGGCCGCCAGAGCGAGTCCCTGCTCGACGTCGTCGAGGACCTCGGCGTCGGCACGATCGTCTTCTCGCCGCTGTCGCAGGGCCTGCTCACGGGCCGGTACCTGGGCGGCACCGCGCCCGAGGGCTCGCGCGCGGCCCGCAGCGACTCGCCGTTCCTGTCCTCGTCCAACCTCACCGACACCTATCTGGAGCGCGCCCGGGCGCTGAACGCGATCGCGGAGGGCCGCGGCCAGACGCTCGCCCAGCTCGCCCTGTCGTGGGTGCTGCGCGACGACCGCGTGACGTCGGCGCTGATCGGCGCGTCGTCGGTGGCGCAGCTGGAGGACAACGTGGCCGCGCTGCGCGCCCCGGCCCTCACCGACGAGGAGATTGCCGAGATCGAGCCGCACGCCGTGGACGGCACGGGCCGCTGAGAAGGGTTGTGGGCGCTCGTTTGGCGCTATTCAGTCCCGCGGAAGGGTGAAAAGATGGGCCACCAAGGAGTGGGGTGGGCCCATTGGGGGGTGGTGGGTGGTCGGGCTGAAGACCCGCGACGTCGTGGACCCGGCG